>JBAPYD010000301.1:0-3081 GCA_049284555.1 Chromatiaceae bacterium
GTGCTGAAGGCCCAGGAGGATCTCGCCGCGATCAACCAGGAAATCGCCCGACAACGCGGAATCGTGCAGGCGGAGCGGGATCGCGACGCCCGGGCCGTGGCAAGTGCCGAGGCCGCCGTGCGCGAGGCGCAGGCAACGGTCAATTCCCTCAAGAGCGCGATCGCCCGCGAGCAAAGCAACATTCGCACCTGGAAGAGCCAAATCAGCAGCAAGTACAACTGGTACAAGAGCCAACCCTGGTACAAGAAGGCCAGCGCCTACGCGAGCTACCTGGCCTACGCCGCGAGCAAGAACGCCAGCATCGCGGCTGCCTATACAAAAATCGCCGCCTACGAAACCTCCCTCGCGGCCGCGAACCTGGTCCTCTTGGGCGCTCAGCAGGCGCTGGTCGTCGCTCAGCAGGCGATCGTCACCTTCCCGGTTGACGCAGACCCCCGGGTCGCCGGGCTCTTCGCCGCACGCGAGACGGCTGAGCTGGCGTTGCGGGTGGCAGAGGCGGCCTTGGCAGCCGTCCCGCGGATCGATGGCGACCTCGAGGCGCAGATCGCGGTCACCCTCGATCAATCCGGACTCAGCGGTCGGGTCTTCGCCAAGCTCAACGGTCAGACCCTGCAGGAGGGAACGGTGACCTTTGGTGCCCATCCGAAGGCCTGCATACAGCTCGCCGAGGTCGGTGAGGTCTGTATGGCCTTTTAGATGCCAACATGGCTAAGGTGCTGATCAAAGGCCAGGATGGCCTTTGATCAGTTGCTCCCTGGGCAGCCAGGACGCTGGCACAAGGGGGCGGTACGCAGGTGCCGCCCCTACGCATTTGAATAGGCGTCAGAGTCCAAACTCAGCGATGCGGCGCTTCAGCGTGGAGAGAGGCATATCCAGCGCTCGGGCAGCCGCGGCCTTGTTGTTGCCATTGCGGGCCAACGCATCTTGGATCATCTGGCGCTCGAGCATCTTGAGCTGAGCCGACGACGAGGAGGCTGGCTCGGTCGCCGCCGCTTCCGCCTTAGCCTGTGGGGCATCCCGCCTTGCCGCAGTCAGGAGCAGGTGCTCTGGGCGGATCTCACCGCCCTGACAGAGCACCGTTGCGCGCTCCAGCACGTTCCGCAGCTCCCGAGCGTTTCCTGGCCAGGCGTGGCGCTGTAATTCGGACAGCGCATCCGGCGTTATCCGGCAGCCCAGATTCAACCTGCGCGCGAAGTTCTGCACCAGCAGTGGGATATCGTCCAGGATCTCTCTGAGCGGCGGCACCCGCATGGTAATGACGGATAATCGGTAGTAAAGATCCGCACGAAACGTCCCAGCCTCGACCATGGCCTCGAGATCGCGATGGGTTGCGGCGATGACCCGCACATCGACCGGATGCGGCCGGTCAGAACCCACGGGAACGACCTCCCGGCTCTCCAACACCCGCAGAAGCTTCGGTTGGAGATCGAGCGGCAGCTCACCGATTTCATCGATGAAGAGCGTTCCTCCGTCCGCTCGCCGGAAGGCGCCATCCCGAGGGGCCGTTGCACCCGTGAACGCGCCTTTCACGTGACCAAAGAGGTCATTCCGCATCATCTCGGTATCGGTGACCGAGGCATCGAATACCGTCAGATTTCCGGGCCTTCCGGAGAGCTCATGCAGTGTGGTCGCAACCATTTCCTTACCCGAGCCGGATTCACCCGTGATGAGTACCGTCATGGAAGTAGGCGCGACCGCTTTGATCATGCCGTACAATTCGCGCATCGGCGCGCTTCCACCGACCAGGGCGCCGAGACGGTCTTCCAACCCCACCTCGTACTGCCGCTCCTCCGTTTCCTGCTTGATCGCGATCTCCGTATCCCCCAGAAAGCAGGTGTCGCCTGGCTGCAGATACGCTTCGACGACCCTCCCCCCCTGCAAATAGATCCCATTCGTCGAGCCCAGGTCCCGAATCAGCAGTCCATCCGGCGTCGCACGCAGCTGTGCGTGATGCCGCGACACGGTTCGATCCGTCAGCACCACATCATTGTCCGGCGCGGTCCCGATCGCAACGATCGACAGGGGCAGACGACGCTTCATTCCAGCGTCAGAACCTGAGACAACCTCCAGCTCGATACAGTCCAGTCGAATCTCTCGGAGTCGCCGAGTCGGCATGGAAATCGTCTGTGCCGTGGTGGAGTCGGATTCGGACATCACGATTAGACGATCGTATTCACGATCCACTTGCGGTGGAATGCCAGATCGTGCTGACTGGCCAATCTGCCGTATTCTACCAGCGCCTTTTCCCGCATCTGGTGGAGCTGCGGAACGAATACCAGCAAAGGGCCGACCACGAGCATCACGCAGAGCCCAACCCACACGACGAGGGCCAGCCAGACCGTTTGGGCGCTATGATGCTCGAGCCCGATGTCCGTGACCATGGCCGAGGCGATCACGGCGCTCAGGGCGAAGATGAATCCGTTGAAGATGCTCGGGTAGATGGTGAGAAATCCAAACCCCCCCGAGCGATCCGGGTGCAGCGGCATCAGTTGCAAGGGCAGGCGGGAGACGTTGCGCAGCAACGCGGTCCAGACCCCGAAGCGACAGGTCCAACGAAATACCAGAAAGAGAAACAAGGGCGTGCTTAGCAAGCGCGCTGCCTCCCCGGCCCAAGACGGATCGATTGCCCCCTCTACCTCCCTAGCCTCCCAGCTTGTACCCGTACGATCCACCATTATCGACGTGCTCAGACCCGCCCCCACCAGAACCAACGCCAGTATCATCCCCTCGGCAAAGGTCGAGCTGGAACGACGGTCGGCAACCGCGAGCGCTGACCTGAAGGCTGGTTGGTCGGCGTCCGAGAGGATCTGCGCCTCCCGAAAGTGCCGCGCCAGAAGGATCAGGCGCCCGTCGGCGTAACGCTCGGTCGCCACCATGACCCATACGGCAACCAGGTAGCGCGTATAGACCATCCAGTCCGTGAAATACGCCCAGCCCGAATAATCCTTGTCCAGAACCGACTGCGCCACGGCGAGGAGCGCGGGAGGGAGCCATGCCAGCATTGCCAGACCGAAGGCCGCACGGGGCGCGGGAAGCCGGTCCGCCCCGGTCATTCGAAGCCAGCGCAGTAGATCCGAGAAG
>JBAPYD010000302.1:0-5317 GCA_049284555.1 Chromatiaceae bacterium
ATACGGTGGATCCCGGCCCGAAACAGGGCGTGGTCATCGACGATGAGCACCTTGATCACAGGCCGTCCTCGCTCTCATGCAATCTTTACAGTCCAAGCCCAAGCGTGGACCCGGGTCGACGCCTAACCGAGCACGCGTCGAAGGGGCACGGGGGACGGGCCGAACGCCCGCCGACACCAACAATCCATCGGAAGTGAACCCGCCAGGGCTCGAAAAAACCGAGGTATGGGTCCAGCCGTGCGACGTACTCCGGGGTCGACTCGGGGGTCGACAGGGCAACCGCCAAAGGACGCCAAGCGGCTCGGGGTCGACCGAGTCGAGGACACTTCCATGAGTCGAGGACGCCTTCAGGCGAGCCGGTGCACAGGCCGGGCACCAAGCCATTGAATTGGCGGAGAGGGAGGGATTCGAACCCCCGGGGGATTGCTCCCCAACGGTTTTCAAGACCGCCGCTTTAAGCCGCTCAGCCACCTCTCCGGGGTGGGGCGAGGCAGCCGCGCCGTGAAGCTTGAGCAGGAGACTTGCAAGCAGGGCGGCCGACCACTACCTCCACGGCATCAGGATACCCGATGCGAAACCCTTCGCCCAAGGCGACGTTTCAACTGGGGGCCGCCGTCCGGTATCCTTCCGCCAGCGTCCTTGCGGAGGAACTCGCGGGCGGGCATCTGGTCCCACGGCAAAGCACCGGACCGCTGTCAGTCCGGATATATTTTGATTGTTGAGGAGTGAAGCTGCTAATGGCCAATACCGACTACACCTTGACCCGGGGCGTCCAGCAGGCCGTCGCGACGAACAAGGTCCTAAAGAACACCTACCTCCTGCTGGCGGCCACCCTCGGCTTCAGCGCCCTGACCGCCATGCTGTCCATCGCATTGGCGCTGCCGAGCTGGACCTACCTGGCGTCCGTGGTGGTCGCCATGGTGCTCGGCATCTTCGTGCTGCCCAGGACCGCCAACTCCGCCAGCGGAATCGGCGTCATCTTCGGCATCACGGGCCTGCTGGGGCTCGGCCTGGGCTCCTTGCTCAGCATGTACCTGGCCCTGCCGAACGGCCCCCAGACGGTCGCCGTCGCCTTCGGTGGCACGGCCCTGATCTTCCTGGGCCTCTCCGGCTATGCCCTGACCACCAAGCGCGACTTCAGCTTCCTCGGCGGCTTCATCTTCGCCGGGATGATGGTGGTGCTGGTCGCCATCGTCGCCAACCTCTTCTTCAGCATGCCGGCCCTGTCGCTCGCCATCTCGGCGGCCGTGATCCTGCTGATGAGCGCCTTCATCCTCTTCGACACCAGCCGCATCGCCCGCGGCGAAGAGGACAACTACATCATGGCGACCTACAGCATCTATCTCAGCATCTTCAACATCTTCATCAGCCTGTTGCAGCTGCTCGGGATCATGGGCGACGAGTGACGCCCGGCTGATCCAGGTCCCCTTGACCCCGGCCCCGCGCCGGGGTTTTCATTTCCGAGCCCCCGTCAGATAGCCCATAGAGCACGCGATGGAGCTGTTCCTCAAGATCGCCCTGGCCGCCGTCATGATCCTCCTCCTGTTCCGGCTCTGGCCGGCCTACAAGCAGTGGCAGGAGAGCGGCCGCAAGGCCGAGAAGGGGGACTGGCAGGCCGCCCTGCTGCCGCTGGGGGCGGTCGTGCTCCTCGTCATCCTGCTGATCATGGCGGTGCGCTGATCCGGGCTCACCGACCCCTCTCGGAGGTCCGTAGGGCTTCAGCCCGACACCGACCTCTCGGGCTGCCGGAAACGCCGCAGTCGGGCTGAAGCCCGACCCACGGTGAATTCTTGCCCAATCACCGCGCTTCACCCGGACTGCGCGGATACCCGTTGGAGATGGGCCCGCGGGCCCAGCGGACAGGGGCGGCCCTCTCCTCTTCCCAGGTCGTCCGGATTCCCGGCCCCGAATCCCCAACGCATCGGGTCCGCCCCGACTTCTTATGGCTTGTTCGACCTGAGCAGGCTCCAGGCCATCAGCACCAACAACCCAACCCCCGTAAGCAGTACCGCCCACAGACCGATGCGTTGCCAATCCATGCCGTGCGTCGCCGGCGATGGACCTGGCGGCGTGACGTTGGCCTTCGTCCAGGCCAATCCCGCCTGGGGCAGCTGCTCGAGGTCCCCGTCCTCCAATCCCGGCTTCAGGGTGGCGAGGGGCAGCTGGGCGGACTCTGCGTCCGGCTTGCCGACTGCCAGGGTATAGGGTTGCTCGCCGCGGGCGAGGAATACCAGCTCGCTGCCGCGGACACCGAACTGCAGCGTCGGTGATTGGCCGCCCAAGCCCCCACCGCGGGGGTCGATGGTCAGTTTCAACTCCTTGAAGCGGCTCCAACCTGGCAGATCCAGCTCCTCCTGCAGCAGGTCCTTCCCCTGGTGGGTGACGCGATAGAACAGGCCCTGGCTCAGCAAGCGCCACTTCTGTTTCGGATCGAGCCGCGACTTCAGCGTCACCGGCACCAGCAGGTTGCCCTGTTGCAGCGGCAGGCGCAGGCGCTCCACCGGCAAGGCCAGGGGCAGCTCCCAGACGTACGCGTGCTCGGCGATCTGACGCGCCGGCAGGGCATCGGTCCAGACGATCGGGGCCGGACGCCGGTCGATGGTGGAGCTCTGCAACAGCACCTCGCGCAGCTCGGGGGCCTGGTCCGGCAACTTCCACAGCAGACGCAGATAGCTGGCCCGACGGTCCGGAAGCCGCACCTCCCGCTGCTCTATTTGCTCGCCGCCGAAGCGCAGTCGCGTGACCTCGCCTTCCCCCCAGCTGTCCCAATGGTCCAGATCGTCACTGGCCTCTATGGTGAAGCGCTGAAAACCGTCCAGCCCGACCCAATCCAGTACCACGCGATGCAGCGGCCGGTCGATGCGGCTGCAGTCCAGCACCCAGCCGCGACGCACCCGATCGACGGAGGGATCAACTTCTTGCGTCTCCGCGCTCATCTCCATCAGAGTGCCATCCGCATTGCGTCGCACCCGCGCGTCGACCCGGGGTATCCCTCCGGCGGATGCCTCGGCATACAGGGGGAAGCCGTGGACCTCATGGGTCTCCAGGGTCTGCTCCTCCTGTGAGCGTGCGGCGACCAGCGAATAGGCGAGGGTCTCCCCGGCGGCGTTGAACACCCGCAGATCCCGCAGATCGGCATGCCGGGAGGCCAGCTGCACGGGCATCGGAACCGACAGGCGAAACCAGGGGCCTACCCTTTCCAGCTCCAGAGGAACCTGCAAGGGGAATTCCCGCAGCTGATCGGCAGCCGGCAAGGTGGCACTGAATTCAGCCAGCAGGAACAGCAGCAACGCGCGCAGCAATCCGACAGCGTTCATCCCTTTTCAGATTCCTTCGAGGCAGGCCTGCGCGGCGGCAATGGAGCGAAGTAACCGATGACCAACAAGAGGACACCCACACCGATGAACGAGACGATACGCTCCAGCCCACCCCGATTGCCCAGCTCGACGAAGAACAGCTTGGTGACCACCAAACCGATCAGCGCCGCACCGATCAACCACAGCTCGCGGCGCCCGCGGCGGTGGCCGCTGATCATCAGTCCCAGGGCAATGCTGGTCCAGACCAGGGAGAGCCCCGCCTGCGCCTCCATGGAGGCCAGCAGGGGCTCGATCGCATAGGGCACGCCGAGCCAGTGATGGACGATGCGGAACACCGTCGCCGTCGCGAGGAAGAATAGGGACAGACCGCTGACCCGCTGCACCGCCAGCCGCGTCGCCCTTTCGGAGTAGCCGAACTGAGGTCCCGCCTGCAGCGTCCACACCCCCACGCCCAAGAGGGCGTACAGCAGCCCCAATTCCAGTGGATTGAGCAAGGGGATATAGGGCAGCGGGTCGGCCGCGCCATCGCTGTACGTATTCGCCAACCAGAACCAGAGGAGCATCAGGCCGGCCAGCGGCAGGGCGGCCCACAGGCGGTACTCACGCCCATGCGCGGAGATCGGCCAGGGCAGGCGCGGCAGGCGACTGACCATCAGCAGATAGCTACTGGGAATCAGCGCCCAACCCAGCCAGCGCCAGGCATTGTATTCGTCGGAGAGGGTCAACAGGAGAAAGCGCAGCTCCAGGGCCAAGACCCCGAGGATCAGCCAGCAGCCCAGCACGTGGGTGGCGCTGCGCCAGCGGGCGGACAGCAACGGATCGAGCCGCGACAGACTGAGCAGGTGCACCCCCGCCAAGGCAGCCCAACCGAGCCAACCGAAATCGGCGGCAGGATGGTAGTGACCATGCCAGGCATCGAGCAGGATCAGCACCCCGACCGGCGTCAACAGCTGCGCCAGCAGCGCCAGGATCCGCCATTGCAGCCAAAGGGCAAGCAAGCTCCACAGCAGCGCGGTACCGGCAGCGGCCAGCAGCAATGCCGCCGTCTGCAGTGACGGGGGGACGAAACGGAGGACCTCCCCCGCCGCCGCGAAGGCCCACCAGCCGGCCGCCCAGACCGGCAGCAGCCACGCCAGTGGGGACGGTTGGGGGGCAAGCTCAGGTGGGGGCTCCCGCCGCAGCTCCCGCTCCAACAGCCAGCCTCCGAGCAGGGCCGTCAGCGCCAGTACCGCCGGGGTCCAGAAACCGGCATGGGCCAGCGGGGTGAGGCCGGCCCCGTCCAGCCAGCCGCCGGTGAAGCGCCCGGACAACAGTAGGCCACCCTGGTCGCCCGTCAACAGGAACAGCGCACCCCCCAGCAGCTGGATGGCGAAGGCGCTGAGCAGGAAGGTGCGCGACTGAAGCCGCAGCCCCCCATAGAGCGTGACCAGGCCGGCCAGGGCCCAGCAGATGGCGGTGCCCTCGGCCATGAACAGCAAGGGGGCGATCAGATAGAGGAACACCAGGCCACCGAGTGCCAGCAGGGGCCTGCCGTTCCACTCCCACTCGGTGACCTCGTCCCGCGTGGACCGGCGCAGCTGCATGAAGCTGAACAGCAGGGCCACGCCGATCAGCAAGGCACCCAGCGGTGCGCCGTCGAGCAGACTGTCCCGACCGCGATCGATGTCACCCAGGAAGGCCAGGATCGCACCGATCTGCAACAACAGGGCGAAGGCGCGGGCCAGGGTGCGGTGCTGGCGCAGCCCGATCCAATAGATGCCGGCACCTTCCACCGCCCAGGCGGCGGAGGTCCAACGCGCATCCAGACCGAGGGGAATCGCCAGGGTTCCGAATACCACCCCCAGGGACAGGCAGACCTCGACCAGCAGCAGGGCACGCCCACCGGTGCGGATCTTCAGCAGCCACGCCAGCAGCAGATAGAACAGCCCCAACCCCAGGGCGCTGAACGCGGGACCGAATTCAAGGTGCTGGATCACCGCATACTGCAACCCGAAACCCAC
>JBAPYD010000303.1:0-1680 GCA_049284555.1 Chromatiaceae bacterium
GCCCGAGGCCGCGCCCGAGGGACCCACCCGCAAGGAGCGTCCCCGCTCAACCCGTCGGCGTCGTGGAGGCGTGCGCAATCGCCGGCGCGCCACCGCGGCCCAGAAGACCGGCGGCGAGTCATCCGAGGGCCCGGGCCAGGAGCCCCAGACGGTTGACCAACGAGTTGCCCAGGGCAAGCCTGACGCCCGAGAGGAAGGTTCCGCGGCGGACGCCCGATCCGAGAGCGGACCGGGCCGAAGGCCGGCCGCGGCACCCAAGGCCCGAGACGCGGATGAGTCGGGCTCCAGCGGTCAAGGCGCGGCGCACAGCGGCACTCCCGCCGACGAGACCAACTTATCCGGGTGAGGCGTTCGGCGGGCCCGGGCCCCGTGCCCGCGTCCCCGACCTCCTCACGGCCTTGGGAGATCGAACGAACGGGGGCGGCTCCGCCAGCGAAGCCGCCCCTTGGACCAGGTCGACTGGCCCACCCCCGGAGGCCCATGTCCGAGCTGCAGCTATTCTTCACCAGCGTGGGCCGCCTGCTCGTGCTCGCCTGGCGGTCGCTGGTTCCTCCAACCCCGGTGAGGCCCGGTCGCTACCTGGGCCGAATCCTGGTCATGGCCGTCTTCTTGCCGCCCTTTGCCATGCTCCAGCTCGTCCACTGGCTCGGCCTGCTGCTCGACGAGATCCTGTTTCCCGGCTACCGTCGGGTGGAGATCCGGGAGCCCCTGTTCGTCCTCGGCGTACCTCGCAGCGGCACCACGCACCTGCACCGGGTCCTGGCCCGGGATCCCCAGTTCACCACCTTCAGCACCTGGGAGTGCCTGTTCGCCCCCTCGGTAACAGAGCGGCGCCTCTGGATGGGCGTCGGCTGGCTCGACACGCGCCTCGGGCGACCCCTGCATCGGTTGCTGGACTGGCTGGAGGGGCACGCCTTCGGCGGTCTGGACCACGTGCACCGCATGAGCCTTGGGGACCCGGAGGAGGACTACTTTGCGCTCATGCCGGTGCTCGCCTGCTTCATCCTGATCCTCCCCTTCCCGATGGACCCCTTCCTGTGGCGCATGGGGACCTTCGACCGGGACATGCCGCCGGCGGATCGGACCCGCCTCATGGCGTTCTACCGGGGCTGCCTCCAGCGCCATCTCTACGTGCACGGACCGGGCAAACGGCTACTCTCCAAGAATGCCGCCTTCGCGCCCCTCGCGGGGAGTCTCCGGGAGACCTTCCCGGACGCCCGCTTCCTGGTCTGTCTGCGGCCACCCACGGAAACCCTGCCCTCTCAGCTCAGCTCCGTGGAATCGGGCGTGCGGCTATTTCGGGTCCTGGATGTAGCCCCCGACTTTCGCGAGCGCCTGGCTCGCCAGCTGAGCTTCTATTACGAGAATCTCGAGCGCGCCCTCGACGAGGTGTCGGACAATCGGTGCGCCTGGGTTACCATGGCAGGACTGAACGCGGACCTCGCCAAGCGCATCCGGGCGGTCTACGCTCAGTTGGGATTGGGGCTCGAGGAGGGATTTGGTGAGTACCTGGCCCTGGAGGCGCAGCGGTCCCGCGGCTATCGCAGCGGTCACCGCTACAGCCTGGATCAGTTCCAGCTCTCCCCGGAAACCCTGAGCCCGGCCCTGATGGAGGTCTACGACAGACTGGCCAAACGCGCCCCGGCCCCATCGCAGCGCGCGGGAGCGGGCACATCGACA
>JBAPYD010000304.1:0-1687 GCA_049284555.1 Chromatiaceae bacterium
CCGTTGGACCCGACCACGGGGACAGGTCCCAGGGACGAAGGCGACGAGCGCCACGTGAGCCTGGGCCATCGTGCCCTCCCCCTGATCCAGCTGCTGGAGGCCGCCGCATCGGCGAAGGCCAACGTGATGTGGGAATCGCCCTGAGCGATCCGTTTATCCCCGCACCTCGCGGCAACCCCAGGGAATGACGGAGTTTTAATCTGGCGGACACCTCCCTGCCACGCGGAGGGGATTAGTCTTTCACTCACCGATCAGCTTCTCCCAGCGCCGTCGGAGGGCCAACATGAATCCAGTCGTGAAGACCTTTCTGCTGGTATCCGCCGCTTACCTGCTCGGGCGCCCCGTCCCGCCCCTTGCAATGGCGGACGACCGCGAGGTGTCCAATCAGGACAAGGACGACTGTGTCGTCGAGGAGAGTGCCGACGAGGATTACTTACGGGCCGGGCTACTCGCAAAACTCTCTTTGCCCATCAAGGGCAGAGACACCATGAGCTAGGCCGGCACCGCATCACAAGTTCTCTTCACCCCCCCCTCCCCTCCGCCGGAGCCCAGCGCCCCGGCTTTTTTTTGCGCGTCGCCGGGGGGGCCGCGCTCGCGCCCGTGCGAATGGACGCACTGAAGGATGCGCTGAAAGACACCAGGATGGCATTCGAGTTGGAAAACCACCGGCCGAATCCCACCCTTCAGGGTTGTCGAGTCTGATTCAACGGTCGATCCGACGGTGAGGACGAAGATGGGCTGCAAGGTAATCGACTTGGTACGACGGGCGTATCCATCCCTGGACGTGCGGTCCAGCGTGGCGGAGGCGGCCAGATTCATGGCCGAGCGGGATCTCGGCTCGGTGATCGTGACCAGGGAGGGGCGCCCCGTGGGGATCTTCACCGAGCGGGACCTGCTCAAGCGCGTGGTGGCGATGGGCCAGGACCCCGGCGTGGTCACCCTGGAGGGGGTCCACAGCCGCAACCTGGTCTCGATCCCTCACGACAGCAGCTGCCGCGAGGCGGTTCGCGCCATGCAGTCCAACCTCTGCCGCCGGCTCCTGGTCTATCGGGACAACCACTTCGTCGGCCTGATCAAGCTCTCGGACCTGGCCCACGCCATGGCCGGCCGTGGCTCCGGAAGCGACCTGCTGGTGAACGCCATGGGACTCGTTACCTTCGCCCTGGCCATCGGCGTCATCGCCGTGCTCCTGTTCCAGTTCCCCGAGGTCTACCAGATGGTTGAGCAAGGGGTCGGCCCCTGATCCCGCCGCCTCCCGGACGGGGCGTCACCGCCCCAATTTTGCGGCTTCCGGACCGCCGCCCTGGTCCCTGATCCGCCCCGGGACATCGACTGATCGGTGGGCCGATCGCCCCGATACCCCCCACGGCGTCTTCCCCAATTCTTGCCTTCTCTTCCGGTAGGCTGTTTCCGCCCGTGCCCGGCGCGGCTCCCGCCACAGCCGGCCGGGGCTTTGGAACCGGGGCCCAGGGGGGCCCTTCTGCCCCTCGCGACCCGATGCACCGTCCACCACCAGGCCAAACGCAGATGTCCGCTTCACAGACCAGCAGCCCCTCCGACGTATCCGAGGTCATCGGCCGCGGCCCACGCGGGCGCCGCGCCCGCATCCTGCTTTCGCTGGCCGTGCTGGCCACGGCCGGGCTGATCGCCCTGATCTGGGGCCTGGGGCACGGGACGCGGGACCAGG
>JBAPYD010000305.1:0-2550 GCA_049284555.1 Chromatiaceae bacterium
CCGGACGCCTGTGAGTCCGCCGTGTTGACGGCCGCCCGGCGCCACCGCCCCGAGCCCGCGGAGGAGACCCTCACCGAGGAGCGCTGCCACATCCTGGAGACCTGGAACCGCGCGGACGACCCCGGCCTCTCGGTTGCCCGGGCCCGGGTCGAGCCCGGCGTCACCACCCGCTGGCACCGGCTCCAGGGAATCGCGGAGCGCTATCTCATCCTCGACGGCGAGGGGCTGGCCGAGGTGGAGGGAATGGGCCTGGCCCCCGTCCAGCCCGGCGATCTCCTGTACATCCCCGCCGGGCAGGCCCAGCGCATCCGCAATACCGGCAGCGAGGATCTCGTCTTCTATGCGCTCTGCACCCCCCGCTTCGACGCGGCCGCGTACCAGGACCTAGAGGGCACGCACGGCGTCGACCGAGACGATGGGGAGCGTTAGGTCGTGGCCCGGATCCACATCGAGCGGGAGCACGGACTCGGCCTCGAGGAGGCCCGTCGCCAGATCGACCAGGTGGCAGAGACCCTCCGGGACCAGCTTCAGGCCCGCTTCCACTGGGAAGGCGATCGCCTGGAGTTCGAGCGTAGCGGCGCCCGCGGGGTCATCGAGGTGGCGGAGGATCGAGTCACCCTCGACATCCGCCTGGGTCTCCTGCTGCGTCCCCTGAAGGGCACCATCGAGCGGACCATCACCGAACAGCTCGACTCCCATCTCGCGTGACCTGACTGCGACAACCGGAACCGACGACATCGCCCAGGGCGCCAGCCTTGGGGTCCGCAATTCGGACCGAGCCGACCCAATGGCAATCTCCAGGGCTCTTCAGGCGTTACGCTCCGAATCCGACGTCCCATGGCCACAAGGGAGGAGGCAGGCGCATGTCCCTGCACATCGCATCGTTCAACGTCCAGAACCTCCCCGGATCCGACCATTCCGCCTTCCTGGCCGAGATCGCGCTGCCTTAGCGTCCCCGGGTCGGGATGCGGCGTGTCACGCGAGCGGGCCCATCGAGACGCTTGCTCAGCCGGCTGTCGCGGCAGCGGGGGACCCGCCGCGAAGGGCCTCGTAGTTGGCCTGGACGAGGTCCCGCCCGTAGCGGCGCTCCAGGGCGCGCACCACGAAGTGGCCCCGGGCCATCTCCTGGTAGTGACTCATGAAGACCAGATTGACGGCCGCCCCCCCGGCGGCCCCGATCACGGGGATCAGCTGGGCCGCGGTCTTCTGGCTCACGACCACGCCGAAACGGGAGGCGATGGCGTTGACCAGCTCCACCAGGACCGGCGCGCCCCGGCCCGACAGCCCGTGCTCGGCAAGGTGGCGCGCCGCCTGGGTGATCGGCAGCGACAGGGCCACTCGGATCCCGTAGTAGCCGGTCTCGGCGGCGTCGTCGCTCTCGGCATGACCGCCGAGGGCGAAGACCTCCAGGCAGGCCAGACGCGCCTCGGGTGAGCCGAGGTCCTCTCCCTCGGCCCGGGCGATCTCCGCGATGGAGCGCAGCATGAGCGTGGTGCTGATGGGCAGATCGAGAAGCAGCCCATAGAGACCGAAGGCCCCACCGATGGCACCGCACCCCGCCGCCAGGCCCCGGTAGAGCCCATTGCGCGGGTCCGACTCGTGGATGTGATGCAGTGAGGAGACAGCCACCTCCATGAGCCGGGAGACGGCGGCATCCGCGAGCCGGCGCGCCTGGCCGTACAGCGGACGCGGCAGCAGCTTGACGGCGATCTCGATGGGCGTGCCTACCACGCTGCTCAGCCGCGCCGCCAGGCTCGGGTGCTCCAGATGCTGGGTCGCCCAGCGCAGGCGCTCCAGGTCCTGCGGATCCAGGCCCAAGGTGAGGCTGCTCACGCCCCGCCACCCCCCTCGGTCTCGCCCGAGGCGGAGGTGGCCGTCCCGCGGGACTCGGATGCCGAGGGATGGACCGCCGCGTCGGGCGCTTGGTCACTGTCCTCCCGCTCCTGCTCGAGCTCCCGACGCAGGGACTCGTTGCGACCCATTTCCCGTCCAACGAAATAACCCAAGGCAAGGAGCCCGACCCCAAAGGCAATACGTAGCAGCATCGTTCGTCTCCAGCGACGGTCCAGGTGCCGGGCAGGCGCCGATCAATGCGCTTCCCGTGCGGGCCAAGGACGGCCCGCCGTTGTCGGGGGCCCTGGGCCATTGAAAATGGAGCGTCCCGAGGCTCGCGCTTCTCGGGACCCGAGCTGATCGAATGCCGGGAAGGCGTTCGGTCAGCATCTCCCTGGACCACATTCTGGTGCTTGGCCCGTGGCTTTTCCACTCGACCCGAGTGCCACAGCCCCCCCGAGGCGCGAAACCCTTATGGTCGACGCGTTTGCTACACTCGGGCCCTGATCGGCGTCGCGCCTCGGCGGGCGAGCCCCTTCGCCGATCACATTCAGTTTCCCCCTCAAGCCCCGGAGAAACGGCTATGGCTCAACTCGAGGAACTGGGCAGGAACGACCTGGCACGCGGGGTCGCCATCGGCCTCGCGGCCGCCGTGCTGATCCCGGCCGCGGCGGTCATCCTGGCGCCCTACTGGCGCCCCGCGGCACGATCCGCGCT
>JBAPYD010000306.1:0-10937 GCA_049284555.1 Chromatiaceae bacterium
GGGGCGCGTCTCGCTTCAGGCCCCGAGACCCCGCGCGGGGGTCTCCAGGGGCCTTCTGGTATCATCCGAGCGGCGAGTCCCACCTTGCCGGATTGGATCTGCGACCCCAGCGTGTGCTCCGGGGCCGCGCCCGGGAGGGAATCCGCTGCCGCCCCCTGCCCCACGGTGATCCACTTGAGCCTGCGCACCCCGCGTCCCCGCATGATCCTCCGGGCCCATCCCGCGAGGACCCTTCGCTTCCCTGTCCCTGGCGTGCCCACCGACACAACAAGGCTCGGGCTTGCAGGGCTGCGTCTGACGCTGACCTGGATGCTTGCCTGGGCGCTGGCTTGGCCCCTGGCCTGGGGACCGGGTCCGGTCCAGGCCGTCGGGAAGGAAGCGGCCTCGGCGGGCGCCACCGCGGTCGATGCCCCATCCGAGCCAGAGCTCGCGCTCCCCGGCAAGACCGAGCTCGAAAACCGCATCAAGCAGGTGGAGGCCGACGCAAACCTTGAGGAGGCTGCACGCAACGCCCTCGTGGAGCAGTACCGCCGCACGCTCACGCACCTGGAGTCAGCCCGCACCTTCGAGGCCAAGGGCAACGAAATCGGGGCCAGCCTCGAGGATGCCCCCAAGGAGACGGCCGAGATCCGAAAACAGTTGGAGTCCGGGGAAACTAGCCCATCGGCCGACCCGGAGGTCCCGAAGAATCTTGCTCCGGACGAGATCGCCCAGCGCGTCGCGAAGATCAAGACCGAGACGGCCCTGGCCGAGGCACAGCTCGCGGAGCTGGACAAGCTGCTCGAGGGGTCGAGCACCCGACCGACCCAGGCACGGGCCCGGGTGCTGGAGCTGAAGCAGGCCCTGGATGAGACCGCGAAGGAGCAGGGCCAGCCCGCGCCCGAGGGTCAGCCCGCGGACCTGACCCAGGCCACGGCATGGGCCCTGGAGTCCCGCCGCCAGGCGCAGCTCGCGGAGCTGCGGGCGATCGAGCAGGAGCTGGCCAGCCTGCCAGTCAGAGAGGCGCTATACCGGGCCCGTCGGGACCAGGCGACCATCCAGCTCGACTGGCTCAAGCGGCAGCGCACGGCGATCGAGGCCCTGCAGGTCGAGAGCCGGAAGGCGGACGCCGAGCAGGCGCGCGTGGAGACCGAGGCGGCGCAACGGGATGCCGCCGGTAAGGACCCCCTGCTCCAACAGGCGGCCAGGGAGAATGCCGAGTTCACGGCCTCCCTCGGGGACCTCGCGGAGCGCCTCGACGCGCTCGGCTCGGTTGCGACACGGCTCGAGGAGGAGCAGAAGCGAATCCAAGAGGAGTACCGGGGCGCGCAGCAGCGGATCGAGGTCGCCGGTCTCAATCGGGCCCTCGGTCAGGTCCTGAGCGACCGGCGAAGCCAGTTGCCCGATTTGCGCGGCCTCCGCAAGTCCATTGCCGAGCGGGAGGATGAGCTCGCCGAGGTCACCCTCAACCTGATCCGCTACCGGGAAGAGGAGCGCCGTCTGCGCAACCTCGATCGTTTCATCCTCGATCTGGGTGCAGAGCACCCGGCGGCGCTGAGCGACCCGGTACGAACGGAGCTCAGATCGCTGCTGGAGCAACGCAAGGCCCTGCTCGAAAAGGCCACCACCGCGCAGGACACCTACCTTCGGAAGCTCGCCGACGTCAACAGCTCGGCACAGCAGCTCATGGGGGTGGTGGAAGACTACGACAGTTTCCTCGCCGAGCACCTGCTGTGGGTCCGAAGCTCGCTGCCGGTGGGGCTCGATACCCTCCACGCCCTGCCGAGCGCCTTGGCCTGGCTGCTCGACCCGGAAGGCTGGGGCGACCTGCTTTTTGTCCTGGCCTACGAGCTGGCTCGTTCACCCCAGAGTTGGCTGGGTCTACTGGTCGTTCTGGCCCTGTTGATCCGAAGCGCCGCCATCCGGCGGGCGCTGCGTGCCACCGCCGAGCCGCTGCGCCGCGTGCGCACGGACAGCTTCCGCTACACCCTCGAGGCCATCGGGCTCACCCTGCTGGCCGCCCTCCCCCTGCCCCTGTTGTTTCTCATCCTGGGACGGATTCTGAGCCAGTCCGTCGAGGCAACCGTCTTCACGCGGGCCGTAGGCCAGGGCCTGGTGGAGGCGGCCATCGGTCTCTATTACCTGCTGGCCTTCCGCCTGCTGGTCAAGCGCGGCGGTCTCGCGGACCGCCACTTCCGTTGGAGCACGGAGGCACTGGCCGCCATACGTATGAACCTCGCCTGGTTCATCCCTTTGGTCGTCCCCGTGGCCTTCGTCGCCATCGTGGTCTATCGTTCCGGCGACCCGAGATACGGCGGCAGTCTCGGACGCGTGGCCCTGACCGCCGCGATGATCGGTGTCTCCATCCTCTTCGCCCGCCTTTTGAGCCCCCGCCGCGGCGCCATCAAGGGACTCCTGGCGGATGACCCGGAGGGCTGGGCCAACCGGCTGCGCAACCTCTGGTTCCCGGCGATCGTGGCGAGCCCCTTGGTGCTGGCCGTGCTCACCCTGCTCGGATACTCCTATGCCGCCGGCACGATGTTCCAGAACCTGGTAGGCACGGCCTGGCTGGTCCTCGGGCTGGTGCTGGTACAGCAGACGATCGTGCGCTGGCTGATGCTCACCCGACGGCGCCTGGCCCTGCAGGCCGCCCTCGAGCGTCAGGCAGCCCGGCGCGCCCAAGCCGAGGCGGAGAAGACCGAGGGGCGTCCCAAGGACACTGCCTTGCCGAGCGTCGCCGAGGAGCCGGAATTGGATCTGGCCACCCTGGACGAGCAGACGCGCCGGCTGGTCAACACCCTGATCGGCTTCTCCTCCGTCTTCGCGGTCTGGTGGATCTGGTCGGACCTGCTACCGGCCCTGAATCTGCTGGAGCAGATACCCCTGTGGCACTACACGGCGACAGTCGGGGGAAGCGAGCAGGTCATTCCCGTTTCACTCGGGGACGTGCTGATGGTGCTGGTGATCATCCTGATCGCCCTGTTGGCGGCGAAGAACCTGCCGGCGCTGATCGAGATGCTGCTGCTCCAGGCCACCTCGGTCTCGGCGGGCAGCCGTTACGCGGTCAAGACCCTGCTGAGCTATGGGATCACGGCCGCCGCCTTCCTCACCGCCTTCGGGACCCTTGGACTCAGCTGGTCCCAGGTCCAGTGGCTGGTTGCGGCCCTGGGTGTCGGAATCGGCTTCGGACTCCAGGAGATCGTGGCCAACTTCATCAGCGGCCTGATCATCCTGTTCGAGCGACCGGTTCGGGTGGGGGACGTGGTCACCATCGGTGACACGACGGGGATGGTGACGAATATCCAGATCCGCGCCACCACCATCCGCAACTGGGACAAGCAGGAGCTCCTGGTGCCCAACAAGGAGCTCATCACGGGCCGGCTGCTGAACTGGACACTGACCGACCAGGTCAATCGCGTCACGATCAACGTGGGGGTCGAATACGGGAGTGATCCGGTGCTGGCCCTGGGGCTACTCTCGCAGGTTGCGGCCGCCAACCCCCGAGTCCTCGAGGACCCTCCCCCGCTGGTGTCCTTCGAGTCCTTTGGGGACAACGCCCTGATGCTGGTCCTGCGCTGTTATCTCGAGTCGCTCGACTACCGTATCGGGGTCACGACCGAGCTGCACCAGGCCATCGCAAAGACGTTTGCGGAGCACGGGATCGGGATCGCCTTCCCCCAGCGCGACATCCATGTCAGCGCCAAGGCGCCAATCGATATCCGTCTGAAGCGGGATTGACGAGCGCCCCTTCGCCGGGGCGTCAGCTCAGGTCGTCGAAGCTGGGGTCGTCGAGGAGCTCTCTCAGCCTCTTGAGCTCACGCATCCGCTCGATGCGGCGACGCACGGCCAGGTTGGGTGCGGGGCCCCGCGCATCCTCTGCGCTCAAAGGGGGAGGTACCGTATCGAGGGTCTCCTCACCATAGCTGCTGTCGGTGTCCAACATCTCCGTCACCAAAGGGACAAGTCTGGGAAGCTCGTGCTAACTACAACGGAATGTGCCGCAGGTAAAATCAGATTTTCTTATCGACGTGGAAAGTCCACGTTGGGGTAGGCGCCACCCGGGAACAAAGGTTCGCGTCCACGCAAAAGAACACCGATCGACCCCTTGCGATGTCCAAGACCAGCGTGGCGCCGTGATGGGCACCGCGGTCGAACCCGGGGGCATTTCGAGGGCACCCGCTTCCCATGCCCCCACGACCCAACGGAGCATTCCCGGAGGGTCGGCCCCGGTTGGTCTGATAACATAGCGGTCCCTCCCCACCGGATACGAGCATGGAACAGGAACCGAGCCTCGCGACCCCGGGCACCCGGCACGAAACCGTGGCCGCGGTCGATCTGGGCTCCAACAGCTTCCACATGATCGTTGCCCGCATCAACGATGGGCATATGCAGGTGATCGACCGCCTCAAGGAACCGGTGCGGCTCGGTGAGGGCCTGACGGACAACAAGTTCCTCGAGCCCGAGGTGGCCGAGCGGGCCCTGGCGTGCCTGGACCGCTTCGGCCATCGGCTGCGGGACTTTCCCTTGGGCAGTGTGCGGGCGGTGGGGACCAACACCCTGCGCCAGCTGCGTCCAGAGACCCGCTTCCTCGAGGAGGCCGAGATGGCGCTGGGCCATCCGATCGAAGTGATCGCCGGCCGTGAGGAGGCGCGTCTCATCTACCTGGGCGTGGCCCACGGCCTCGCGGCGGGGCCGGAGCGGCGGCTGGTCGTGGATATCGGAGGCGGCAGCACCGAGATCATCGTCGGCCAACGCTTCTCCGCGCGGCTGCGCGAGAGTCTCCACATGGGCTGCGTCAGCATGACGCGGCGCCACTTCGCCGACGGACGTATCAGCGCCAAGGCCATGCAGAAGGCGGAGCTGACCGGCGCCCTGGAGGTTCGCCCAATTCGGGAGATCTTTCGCCGGTCCGCCTGGGTGTCGGCGGTGGGGAGCTCCGGCACCATCAAGTCCATCGCCGCGGTGGTCATGGCCGAAGGCTGGAGCGAGGATGGAATCTCGGCCGCTTCCCTGATCCAGCTCCGGGACGCCTTGGTCGAGCGCGGCAAGGTCTCCGCGTTGGACCTGCGCGGGCTCACCGAGGATCGCAAGCCGGTCTTTGCCGGCGGCGTGGCGGTGCTGCTCTCGGTCTTCGAGACCCTCGGCATCACCCACATGCAGGTCTCGGACTACGCCCTGCGGGAGGGGCTGGTCTACGAGATGATGGGACGCAGCCGGCACTCGGATGTACGCGAGCGGACCGTGGCGACCCTGTCGAGACAGTTCCAGATCGATCAGGAGCACGGTCGGCGGGTAGAGGCCACCGCCCTGAAGCTCCTAGGCCAGGTCGCAGGTCCCTGGTCCCTCGACGACCCAGATCATGCCTCGATGCTGTCCTGGGCGGCCCGATTGCACGAAATCGGTGTCATGGTTGCCCACAGCCAGTACCAGAAGCACGGGGCCTATCTGCTACGCAACGCGGACCTCGCCGGTTTCACCCGCCAGGAGCAGGCGGTGCTAGCCGCGCTGGTGCTGGGTCACCGGCGCAAGTTTCCGATTCAGGAGTTCCTCGCGCTGCCCAGGGGGGTCCAGGGGTGCGCCCGTCGCGTCTGCGTGATCCTGCGCCTCGCGGTGCTGCTGCACCGTGGACGCTCCCTCGTCACCAAGCCGAATCCGGAGATTCAGATCGACGGCGATACCCTGTCTCTGAGCTTCCCGGACCAATGGCTGATGGACCACCCCCTCGCCCAGCTGGAGCTGGAGCAGGAGGCCATCCGGCTGACGGCAGCCGGCTTCACCCTCAGCTATCAGTGATCCGCGCTCCCCTCCGACTTCCCCTTGGCTGAATCGCCTTCGCCGGCGGGGCGAGGCCCCTCCCGCGGGTCCGGCTCCGCGTCCGCGTCGGGGAACCGGCGTGGGTCCGTGGCATCCTCATCCAGGAGGATACGCCGCCCGTCCCCATCGAGATCCTCGAATTGTCCGCTGCGGGCCGCCCAGAACAAGACCGCCACGGCCGCCAGACCGAGGACAAGCATACCGGGAATCAGGCCGTAGATGACTTCCATGGTTCAACTCCTGGGGTGCATGGTTTCGTTTCCGCGATCCAGTCGCCTCAGCTCCGCTCCAAGGAGGCCGCTCCAAGGGCCCGCCGTCCCCTGAACAGTCCCCGGATACGCGCCGAGTTGCCGATCACCGCCAAGGAGCTCAGGGGCATGGACACCGCCGCGATCAGCGGCGTGACGATAGCGGCCATCGCCAGGGGCACCATGATCGAATTGTAGGCGACGGAAATCCCGATGTTCTGGCGAATCGTCTGGAGGGTCCGGCGCGAAAGCTGGGCCGCCTCGACCACCCGCTCCAGCGAATCCGACATCAGCACGATGTCGGCACTGGCGATCGACACGTCCGTGCCGCTGCCCATGGCGATGCCGACATCGGCCCGGACCAGGGCGGGTGCGTCGTTGACCCCGTCCCCGACCATGGCGACCCGGCGGCCATCACGCTGAAGCTCTGCCACCACGCGATCCTTGTCCTCCGGGAGGACCTCCGCGACCAGATCCACCCCGCCGAGCGCCGCGGCGACGCGCTCCCCGTTGGCTCGTCGGTCTCCGGTCAACAGGGTCACGCGAATTCCCTCCTCCCGCAGCCGGTCGACAACCTCCCGCGCCCCCTGGCGCAGGCGATCCTCGGTGGCCAGGACCAGGACCTCCCGGCCTCCCACGGCACAATGGATCTGACCCACGGCGCCGCTCGTCTCCAACCCGCCAGCCGGGTCCGGGTCTGTCCCCATCGGTATGCCGTGGCGCGTCAGCCAATCGGGGGTCCCGACGATGACCTCGATGCCCTCGACCAGTCCCCTGATGCCCGACCCCGGCGAAACCTGGACTGACCGGGCGTCGATGCCCTGGAGCCCGATACCCGCCCCCTCGCAGAGCTGGATCACCGCTGCCGCCGCCGGGTGCTCGGAGACCCGTTCCAGGACGCCGATCAGGCGTAGGGCCTGGCGCTCCTCGTCGTTCAGGGCAGGCGCGTCGACCTCGAGCCTCCGCCAGGCTCCGCGCGCGGACCGCAGGGCGGTGACGACCGGTCGGCCCTCGGTGAGGGTGCCCGTCTTGTCGAAGACGAAGTGGTCGATGGAGGAGAGCCGCTCGAGCACGGCCCCGTTCTTCACCAGAATGCCCCGGGACGCCCCGAGCCCCGAGGCCACTGCAACCGCCATGGGGGTGGCCATTCCGAAGGCGCAGGGACAGGTGATGATCAGGACGGAGGTCGCGGCCATGAGGGCCAGCTCCACGTCCGTTCCCAGCCACAGAACGAAGGCGAGGGCCGCGAGTCCCAGGGTGACGGCCACGAACCAGGGGACGATGCGATCGGCCAGCCGCTGGATGGGGGCCCGACTGGCCTGGGCATCCTCGACCAGACGGATGATGCGCCCCAGGGCCGTTTCCCTCAGGGTGGCCGTGGTGCGCACCCGCAGGACGCCAGCCCCATTGATGGTCCCGGCGGACACGCCCTCCCCCGGCACTTTGCTGACCGGGCGAGACTCGCCGGTCAGCATGGACTCATCCAGCTCGCTCGTGCCCTCCATCACCTCGCCGTCGACCGGCACCCGTTCCCCCGGGCGGATCAGGACCAGATCTCCGGGTCCGACGGAGCGCACCGGGACCACGCGCTCCTCTCCTCCCTCGAGGAGCGTGGCCACCCGGGGTTGGAGATCGAGGAGGCGCTGGGTCGAGGTCACCGCCTGGCGCTTGGATGCGGACTCCAGATAGCGTCCAACCAGGATCACGAACAGAAAATTCACCACCGTGTCCCAGTAGACGTCCCCAGCTTGGGTGCCGCTGAGGGTCACATAGAGTGAATACAGGTAGGTGATGGACGCGCCGATCGCGATCGGAAGGTCCATGCTGAGCTGTCCGCTCCGCAGCGCACCCCAGGCCCCCCGGTAGAAGGGGTAGCCCGAATAGAGGATCGTGGGGGTGGCCAGGATCAGGCCGATCCAATGGAAGAGCCCTCGGAACTCCCCCCGGTCGGCCCCGGCGTAGAGGGCGATGGAGATCCACATCAGGTTCATCATCGCGAAGCCGGCCCAGGCCATGCGGAAGAGCATGGCCCGATTCTCCCGCCGCAGGGCCCCCTCGGCGGACTCCGGATCGAAGGGAACGGCGGCGTAGCCGATGTCCCCGATGCGACGCAGGATCCGCGAGAGCTTGAGGCGCCCGTTGTCCCAGCGTACCCGCAGCCGCCGCCCGGTCAGGTTGACCCGGGCCTCCTCGACGCCAGGGAGGGTCTTGAGCCCGTTCTCGATCAGCCAGACACAGGCGGCGCAGTGGATCCCTTCCACCAGGAGATTGATCTCGCGGGCATCGCTTCCGACGTCGACGAACTCATCCTGAACGGCGTCCAGGTCATAGAGGGCCAGGTTCTTGGGCGGCTCAGGCGGCGGCCCCAGAGGCTCGCCCTCCGGGGTGCGGCGGTAGAAGCCCTCCAGTCCGGCGGCGAAGATCGCCTCGCATACCGCGCGGCAACCCGTACAGCAGAACGCCCGCTCCCCCCCCGCAACCACCGCGGAGACCTGCTCCTCGGGTGCGACGGGGAGACCGCAGTGAAAGCAACGCCGGGCCGACTCCGACGGCCCGGCGCGAGGTCGGTGCTCCCCCTCGGGGGCCGCTGGTGGGGTCGGGTCCCGAAGATCCGCGACGGTGCCCGGCACGGACTATGGACGCGCGACGCCGATGCGCATGCCTGTGGTGTACTCCTCTCCACCCTGCTCCACGGCGACCAAGGTGTCCCACACACCGAACAGCGGGAAGCTCACCGCCGCGGCATAGCGTCCATCGCCCTCCGCCACCATGGGCATGGAGAAATCCTTGGCCTTATCCGAGGGTCGGTAGGCAAAGAAGGTCACGCCGTCCGGGATCACCGGCTGACCCGCCTTGTCCACAAGAAAGACCCGCAGCGTGGTGCGCTCGTTTGCCTTGATGTCGGCGGGAATGTCCGTCCTCAGAACCCAGCCGGGATCCCGCGCGCGGCGCGACATCATGGTCTGCTCGTAGTGCTGGCCCCGCTCGTAGTAGTCCTCGTTGACCAATCCCGGGTTGGTGGCGATAGCCAGGAAGACCATGGTCAGGTTGACGCCGAGCACGACCGCCACCAGTCCGACCCACCCGATCACCCAAGGGCTACGCCAGGCCGAGACTGCCTTGACCCCCGTGCTTGTCGTTGTCTGCATGTACAGTGACCCTCTCAGAAAGTTTTCAGTGCTTGGCCCAGGCTAGGAATCTCGGCCTTGCATGCGCCCCGGTCGCCGCGTCTGGATAGACCCAGACCGCGGCGAATCGGCGCGCTATGATCGGCGCCAACCTACCGACGTGGCCCGATGAAGACGCTGTCGCGCTCCGACTGAATCACCTGGCCGTCGGGGCGCGTCGCCGTCACCCGGAAGCGGATTGGCTCCTGCTCCTGCGTGAGGTCCTTCTTCGCCACCTTGACGAAGACCATGGCGGGGGTCACGGTCCCGTGGCGGATCGTTACCGGCTCGTCGGCACCCACCAGGTTCAATCCCTCGGGACCCGAGGCACTGATCGTGATGGACAGATCCTCCGGCGTCTTGTTCAGCATCTTGAGCGTGTACTTGTTCTGAACGGAGCCGTCGCTCAGGGTGACGAACAGAGGGGCCCGCTCGTGGAGGACCTTGAGGTCGATGGCCGCCAAAGACGACAAGCCGTAGACGATTCCGGCCAGTGCGATCGTGAGGATGGCCGAGTAGACCCACACGCGGGGGCGCGCGAACATGGCCTTGACCGGCTTTCCCTCCATCTCGTCAAGAGAGGCGTAGCGGATCAGTCCCTTCGGACGGCCCACCTTGTCCATCACCTCATCGCAGGCGTCGATGCAAAGGGCGCAGGTGATGCAACCCTCCTGCTGTCCGTGCCGGATGTCGATCCCCGTCGGGCAGACGGCAACGCACTGCTTGCAGTCCACACAGTCGCCGGTCTTGCGGTCCGCCTCACTCTCTCCCTTCTTGATGCGTCCCCGTGGCTCCCCGCGCTTCACGTCGTAGGTGGGCAATACGGTGGTCTTGTCCAGCATCACCCCCTGGATTCGCGCGTAGGGGCAGAGCCAGAAGCAGGTTTGCTCCCTCAGGAAGCCGGCGAGCACATAGGTCCCGACCGTGAACAGGGCCACAGCCGCATAGACGGCGCCATTGGCGTCCCCAACGAAAAAGTCGCGCCACAGCGTCGGGGCGTCGTTGAACCACGCCACGAAGCTGAAGCCGGTCGCAAACCCAATCAGGATCCAAATGAAATGTTTGGAGCCCTTGGTCAGGACCTTGCTGACGCTCAGGGGTGCCTTATCGAGCTTGCGCCGTTGAGGCGGGGTGCCCTCGAGCTTCTCCTCGATCCAGGTGTAGACGTCCGTCCAGACGGTTTGAAAGCAGAAGAAGCCGCACCACACCCGACCGACGAGCGCCGTCGACACCGCGAGCAGGATGGCGAAGAACAGCAGCAGCAGGGACAGCATCCAGAAGTCCTGGGGCAGCACCGTGGCACCAAAGATGTGGTACTGGCGGTTCGGGATGTCGAAGAGAACCGCCTGGCGCCCGTCCCAGCGCAGATAGGGCCCGAGAAAGAACACCAGCCAGAACGAAGCGGTGAGCCACTTGATGGTCCGCCAACGACCGCGCATTCGTTTGGCGTGGATGGTCTCCCCGCCGGTGTTGACGTGCCAGTGCTCGGCGTCGGCATAGAGGGCATCGACCGCCGCATTGGCCTGAATGGGCTCGTTCAGGTTCACAGAGGATCTCCAGGGGTATGAATCCGGCGACTTCGGGCCAGCGAATCGCCGGGCCCAGAAGGACAAAGGGGCGAAAGTAGCCGTGGCCCGCTTTCCGCCGCCATGCGATATGTCAATCTTAACCCGGTGAATTCCATCGGATTACCAGAACAAAAAAGGGGGATGCCCCATCCCCCTTACCG
>JBAPYD010000307.1:0-2018 GCA_049284555.1 Chromatiaceae bacterium
CCCCGAGGCCATGCTGGAGGCGGCACCGCCCCCCAGGCCGATGAGCATCGCCGGGCCGCCCAGGACCACCAGGGGCGTGCCGGCGGGAAAGGCCCGCTTGGCCACGTGCTCGGCGCGGATGTTGCCGAGCCCCCCGGCCAGCATGATGGGCTTGTGGTAGCCGCGAATCTCGGGCGCGCCGTCGGGCCCGGGCACCGCCTGCTCGTAGGTGCGGAAATAGCCCGCCAGGTTGGGCCGGCCGAACTCGTTGTTGAAGGCCGCCGCCCCGATGGGGCCCTCCAGCATGATGTCCAGGGCGGACACGATCCGCCCCGGCTTGCCCCAGGCGCTCTCCGGCCCTTGCTCCCAGGGCTGCTCGTGACCCGGGATGCGCAGGTTGGAGACCGAGAAGCCCGTGAGCCCCGCCTTGGGCTTGGCCCCCTGTCCGGTGGCCCCCTCGTCCCGGATCTCGCCCCCGGCGCCGGTGGCGGCCCCCGGGTCCGGCGCGATGGCGGTGGGATGGTTGTGGGTCTCCACCTTCATGAGGATGTGGATCGGCTCCTCGTGCTCCCCATAGATCCCGGTCTCGGGATTCGGATGGAAGCGCCGGCCCTCCCAGCCCTCGATCACGGCGGCGTTGTCCTTGTAGGCGGAGAGCACATCCCGGGAGGAGCGTTCGGTGGTGTTGCGGATCATCCGGAACAGGGACAGGTCCTGCCTGACCCCGTCGATGGTCCAGTCCCCATTGAAGATCTTGTGCCGGCAGTGCTCCGAGTTGGCCTGGGCGAACATCATGAGCTCCACGTCCGTGGGGTTTCGCCCCAGGGCCCGGAAGCTCTCCACCAGATAGTCGATCTCGTCGTCCGAGAGGGCCAGACCCAGCTCCAGGTTGGCCCGCTCCAGGGCGGGAAGCCCGCCCCCCAGCAGATCGACCCGGGTGAGGGGCCTGGGCTCATGGTGGCCGAAGAGCCGCTCCGCCTCCTCGGCCCGGAAGAGCGCGGTCTGGGTCATGCGGTCGTGCAGCAGGGCGGCGACGGACTCGAGCGCCGCCGGAGCCAGCTCCCCGCCGTCGGCCTTCAGATAGTAGGCGGTCCCCCGCTCCAGCCGCCGCACCCGGCTCAGCCCGCAGTTGTGGGCGATGTCCGTTGCCTTGGTGGACCAGGGCGAGATGGTCCCGGGACGCGGCACCACCAGCACCAGCTGACCCGCGGGCTCATGAGCGGGCAGCCTCGGCCCGTAGCGCAGGAGCCGCTCCAGGACCGGTCGCTGCCCGGCCTCCAGCTCCCCATCCAGCTCCGCGAAGTGCAGGTGCTCCGCGTAGACCCCGACCGGTCGCTCCAGGACCGGGGCAAGGCGTGCCTCCAGCTTGCGCAGACGAAAATCCGAGAGTGCGGGGGCGCCACGCAGGACGAGCATGGTGAGACTCCAAAGGGCTGGCCGAAGGGCGCGGGCGGGCCGGTGGAGACCGAATGATAGCCCACACGGGAGCCTGGCGTTCCGGCACGGCAACGGTGCGCGGCGATTATGCGCGCGCCGAGACGATGACGGCACCCGGGCCGCGCCGGGAAACCGCGGCGAGCGCGCACCGAGGGGAGATGCTTTCGGCCCCGAGGGAGCGGGCGCTCATCGAACGTGACACGCGGACCAGGGGTGAGTAGCGCGTGCCCGCAGCCGCTCAGAGGCTGGCCACGATGGCAAGCCCCGGCCCGGCAAGCGCAGCAGGAGTGCGTAACGAGGCCGGGGGCGCTGGGCGCGATGGCCTCCCGCCCTTGGGCCTCCCCCTAAGGCGTCACGTCCCGAAACCCGAAGGCACCCTCGTCCAGCGCGGTGGCGGTCTCCTTGCCGGCCGCGAAGTCGATGCGACCCAGATCCACCCGCTTCACCGCGCCGTCGTGCATGGACTTGAAGTAGAAGGCCCCCTTTGCCAGATCCGAGACCGCTGTCCACTGCGTCGCGCTGGGGAGGTTGGGCATCTTCGAGCGCTCCGCCTCACCGAATTCGGTGCCGATCGGGATATCGAAGTTGTTGAGGATGTGGAA
>JBAPYD010000308.1:0-2406 GCA_049284555.1 Chromatiaceae bacterium
AACGACACCCCGTGCGCATTGCGGATGAGGTCGGCCTCCACCATCATCCGGCACAGCTCCTCCAGCGTGGTCTTCGCCTCCCAGCCGAGCTCGCGCTTCGCCTTCTCCGGGTTGCCGATCAGCATGTCGACCTCCGCCGGGCGGTAGAAGCGCGGGTTCACGCGCACGATGGTCTTGCCAGTCTCGGTGTCGATGCCCCGCTCCTCTTCGCCCTTGCCCTCGAAGGCGACGTCGATCTCCGCCGCTTTGAAGGCCATGGTCACGAAATCACGCACGGCCTCGGTCCGGCCAGTCGCAAGCACGTAGGCATCCGGCGTCTCGGCCTGCAGCATCCGCCACATACCCTCGACATAATCCTTCGCGTAACCCCAGTCCCGCTTGGCGTCCAGATTGCCTAACTCCAACACCTCTTGCTTACCCAGCTTGATCTTGGCGATGCCGTCGGTGATCTTGCGGGTAACGAACTCCAGCCCCCTCAGCGGCGACTCGTGGTTGAAGAGGATGCCGCTCGTGCCGAAGATGCCATAGGACTCGCGATAGTTGATCGTCATCCAGTGCGCGTAGAGCTTGGCTACCCCGTAAGGGCTACGCGGATAGAACGGCGTCTGTTCGTCCTGGGGGATCTGCTGCACCTTGCCGAACATCTCGGACGTCGAGGCCTGATAGAAACGGATCTTCGGATCGACGATGCGGACTGCTTCGAGCAGGTGCAGCGCCCCCAAGCCCGTGATCTGCCCCGTCGTGATCGGCTGGTCGAAGGAAACCGCCACGAAGCTCTGCGCGGCCAGATTGTAGATTTCGCTCGGCGCGGCCTTCTCCAGAAGTCGGATGGTCGAGCCCAGATCCGTGAGATCGTACTCGACCCGGTGGAAGCGGGGGTGCTTGTCGATCCCCAGTTCCTCGATCCGCCAGAACATCACGCTGCTCGTGCGCCGAAAGGTCCCGTAGACCGTGTAGCCCTTTTCCAGCAGCAGCTCGGCGAGATAGGCGCCGTCCTGGCCGGTGATACCCGTAATGATCGCTGTTTCGTCAGTCACTGCACCCCCCCAATGCCCTGTCCGATTCTTACGAATTGCTTTTGAAACTCAATAGATTACGAGACTTGCGCCCAATGCCGGACAGCAATGAACGTCCAAGTGGAAAGGGGCCCGTCCGTGACGCCATCCCGCCCACGGTTCGCCCAAATGCCAAACCGACGCCCCGAGCGCCAGGGAAGGTCCGAGCGGCGGCCTCCTCATCTTGCTCGCCGCGAGCCGTCACTCGCTTCACCGTGACAGGGGGAGCCGCTCCAGAACGAGCTGCAGGGCATCCGCGGGTGGCAATACGATAACGCTACCCACCCGCTGGCCGAATAGGGTTCCGAAGTGGCGTTTGTCACCCGTGACCAGTGCATCGACCCTTGCGGCGGTCGCGGCGGCGAGGATCGGTGCGTCTTTCTCTGGCAGGCCGGCCAGCCTTGCTGCCCTCACATACTGCAGTTGTGGTTCTCGAACCTGCTCGATCTCTTTCAACAGATCCTCGAGCGCTTCACGGCATTGCGGGAACTTTAGCGCGATATTCCGACGCGCTTCGTCATGTGCAAAGCCGGATGAGTACAGCTGCACCACCCCTTTTCGTGCCAGTGAAAAAAGAGCGCACGCATTTCCGCTTGGATTGTGCGCCGCAGAAAACAGAATATTCGCATCAAGGAACAGGCGCATCTATTCGGTTGCTGCGAGAGCCCGCGATAGTCGGTCTTTCACTGCACTGTCCATGCGATCGCCAGCGTCGAACTCCTCGATGCGCTCGTCACTGTAGATCTCGATCGGGTAAACACCGGCCGGCCTCAGCAGGATGGCCCCGTCCTCAGTTGTTTCTACGAGCATGGGAACCTCCCCCTCAAGCCCCAGACGGCTGAGAACCGATTTCGGGATAGACAGCTGCCCGCGCTTACCGAGCTTGACCATTTCCACGTACCGAACCTCAAGAAAAAGGCGTCTACCAGCGCAGTATAGCCTACCTCCGGGGATCGCACGGCCCGGAAAGCAGACTCTACGAAAATCCGATATCCGTGAATGACGCCGTTGTCCCCTTATCCGCATCTGCCGCGCAGCGTGCAGACGCCCGGGCCCTCAGACTGCGAGCACCCACGGCGCCCGGTAAACGATCTTGTGAACCGACCACCCGTATCGCACGACACCAAGTGGGCCCGGCATGGAATGGCCGCGATTCATCGGCCCTGGGCGGTCCTCCGGCCCATCGATTTCGTGTAGGAGCGCCCCTCCGCGCGATCCGCCTAAAACGACACCCCGTGCGCATTGCGGATGAGGTCGGCCTCCACCATCATCCGGCACAGCTCCTCCAGCGTGGTCTTCGCCTCCCAGCCGAGCTCGCGCTTCGCCTTCTCCGGGTTGCCGATCAGCATGT
>JBAPYD010000309.1:0-3557 GCA_049284555.1 Chromatiaceae bacterium
GTCGTCTACGCGCCGGACCTCGCGGTGCCGGCCGCGCCGCCGGCAATCCGCGACTTCACGCGGCTCGCGGCCCGCGCTGGGGTCAGGAAGCTGGTGCTGTTGTCCGGGCGCGGTGAGGAAGAGGCACAGCGCTGCGAGCAGATCGTGCAGGACTCCGGCCTGGACTGGACGATCGTGCGCGCCAGCTGGTTCAACCAGAACTTCAGCGAGGGCGCGTTCCTCGATCTCGTCGCGAGCGGGGAGGTGGCCCTCCCGGCGGGCAGCGTCCCGGAGCCATTCATCGATGCCGACGATATCGCCGACGTGGCCGTGGCGGCACTGACCCAGGATGGGCACGTCGGTCAGGTCTATGAGGTGACCGGGCCGCGCTTGCTGACCTTCGCGGAGGCGGTCTCGGAGATCGCCGAGGCAGCGGGCCGCCCGATCCGATACGTCCAGATCCCCCACGAGTCGTTCGTGGAGGGACTGACCCAGGCCAGGGTTCCCGCGGACCTCATCGCGCTGCTGACGTACCTCTTCACGACCGTCCTCGATGGTCGAAACGCCTATCTCACCGACGGCGTTCAACGGGCCCTCGGGCGCGCGCCGCGCGACTTCCGCGCGTACGCGCGGGACGTGGCGGCCACTGGCCTCTGGAACGGTCCGCAAGGGGGAATCTGACTTGGGCGCCCTCACGACCGTCGCGCTGTGGTGCGCGGCTCTTGGCTGCGGCCTGATGGCCGGTGTGCACTTCACCTTCTCGGCCTTCGGGATGACGGCCCTGGGCCGGATTCCCGCGGAGGGAGGGATCGCCGCCATGCAGTCGATCAACCGGGTGATTCTGCGCTCCCCGTTCATGCCGCTCTTCTTTGGCACGACGCTCTTGAGCCTGGTGCTCGCCGGGATCGCGCTCTTCGAATGGTCCGAGCGCGGGGACCTTCCCATGCTCGTCGCGGGCGTCGTCTATTTCTTCAGCATGTTCGTGTGTACCGCCGTCTTCAATGTGCCGCTCAACAACGCCCTGGACGCCGCCGACCCGCGGAGCACGGAGGGGGCCGCGCTGTGGGCACGCTATCTCCGAACGTGGACCCGCTGGAACCACGTTCGGACAATGGGCTCGACGCTGGCCAGCGGTCTATTCATCTGGAGTCTCGCCTCGCGCCTGCCGTGAGCGAGAAGACGCACGGGAGAATCCTTCGAATGAAATACCCTGCTTCCTTCGTTCTATCGGCATTCGTTCTGTCTGCCTGCTCCACTGTCAGCCCCCCACCGACCCCCTTTACCCGGGCCGCGGCGAGCTATGATGCCAAGCAATCAGAAATCCGAAACATTGCGGTGATAGCGGATGCCTGCCTGATCCGGGATGAGGGCGGGTCTGAGGATTACTGGTTGATCAATGACTCGCGAACCGCGGGACGGCACATGCTGGAGGGCACGGCGGCCTACCTGAAAGGGAAAGGGTACAAGGTCGATTTCGCCGAGGCCCCTTTCGTTTGCGCCTACAAGTATGGAACCGGAAAGATGAATGCCGCGGCTGACCCGGGCGGACAGGTAAGCGCGAAGGAGCCTCCGCTCTTCGAAGCGGAAGTGTTGGCGAGGGACCCCGCCTACCGGCAATCACTGATCACCCTGATCAACGCAACGCAGGGAGCGGTCAAGCAGGTGGAGCGCTCCCCATCTCACGTCTGCTGTAAGACGCCGCCCCTGAAGAGGGACCTGGATACCGTCTCCAAGGTCACCGGCGGAGACGCGATCCTGTTTCTCGTCGGTGATGGCGTGGTCGTCCCTGAAGAGAAGTCTGTCGCCCAGGGGGTCGCAACGGGGGCCGCGACCGCGGTGATGACGCTTGGCCTCGGCTCATACGCACAGTGGAACGTGTCGTATATGGACAACTATGCCGCGCTCGTCGACGTCGAGACCGGAGACATCCTCTGGGGAAGCTCCTCGAGAAGCAAGGGCTGCGGATTGACGGACAAGGGCTATTACTCGGATAAATGGGCCCCTGAAGCCCTGTCACACCTGCCGTCCCGGACCGATCCCCAGAGCCGCTAGCCTGACTCGGGGGGAAGGCCGCCAGCCCTCCCCCCCTTCGGACGGCCGGCAGGAGACGGCCGCCGGGGACACGCGATCTCCCCGGGGGGTCAGAGCCGAGCCGGGCAACAGGCACATTCGACGCGCCCCGTCGGACCCATGACCCCGTTGCCTGGGCTGGAGGCACGAGCATGAAATATGTCGAGATCATCGCCGACGCCGGTAACGCGGATACCGTATCGGCCATCGCCGAGAGGGTAGAGGCGACGGACTTCAGGCTCGGTGCCGTGGCGGAGGACGGCATGCAGCAGATGCGGATGTTGCTCGGCGACGACAGTCTCCAGACGGTGCTCGATGCCCTGCAGAACGTGCTTGGGGCTCAACCCGGGGCGCGTATCGTGGTATTGCCCGTCGAGGCATCGCTACCGAAGCCCGATGAGGAGAAGAACAAGAAGGAGGATTCAGCGACGGCCGCGCGGGAGGTGCTCTACGAGCAGGTGGAACGAGGCGCCCGCCTGGACTCGAACTTTCTCCTCCTCGTGGTCTTGTCGACGGTCGTCGCCGCGATCGGACTGATCGAGAACAACGTCGCCGTCGTGATCGGCGCCATGGTGATCGCGCCCCTCCTGGGGCCCAATCTCGCGCTGAGCCTCGGCACCGCCCTGGGCGATGTCGCCCTGATGCGCAAGTCGCTCCAGACCCTCCTCGTCGGCATTCTGCTGGCCGTCGGTCTGTCCGCGGTCTTCGGGGTGCTTTGGCCCTCGCCCCTGACCAGTCATGAGCTCGTTTCGCGGACCAATGCCAGCCTCGACTCCATCGTCCTGGCACTGGCCTCCGGCGCGGCGGCGGCCCTGTCCCTGACGACGGGACTCTCCGGGGTGTTGGTGGGCGTGATGGTCGCCGTCGCGCTGCTGCCCCCGGCCGCGACCCTGGGCATCATGCTCGGGTATGGGAATACCTCCCTGGCCATGGGCGCGGGTCTCCTGCTCGCCATCAACGTGGTCTGCGTCAACCTGGCGAGCAAGATCGTGTTCTTCCTGAAGGGCGTTCGTCCGCGCACCTGGCTCGACAAGGAACGGGCGAAGCGGGCCATGACCCGCTATGTCCTGGGTTGGATCGTGACGTTGGCGATCCTCCTGTCCCTCATGTACGCGAGGGTTTCCTGAGGGAAGCGCTGACTTATTGCGTTCCCGTCCGGGCGACGGATCGCCCGGCATGTTCAGTGGCGATAAGCCACTGAAAATGGAGCGCTTCGAGAGTCGCGCCTCTCGAAGTGCGAGCTGATCGAATGCCAGGATGCATTTGATCAGCATCTCCTGGGGGACCCGCGGGCTCGGCGCCATCCGCGCGCTCAACCTGCCCGCGACGGGCGGCCAGGGTTCGAAGTACAGCATGCACGAGACCTCCCGGGAGCTGGCGCCGCCCGGCGCCCCGGGCACGTGAAATTCCGATCTTGCGACCCGACCTCCAGCGCTAGCTGGATCGCTAGCCGGGCCCATGCGCTCCTTTTCCGATAGCTCTTGACGGCTACTCGGGCGCCCCGACAC
>JBAPYD010000310.1:0-2855 GCA_049284555.1 Chromatiaceae bacterium
CGCCCGCCCTCGAAGCCGACCGGCAACCGTGCGGCGAGCTCGGCCAGCGCCTCCCCCGAGTCCAGATCCAGGTCAAGGCGGCGGGCGGCCAGGCCCAGCACCCGGTAAAGGGCCCCGCTGTCCAGACAGTGCCATCCCAACCGGCGGCTCAGCAGCTCGGCGATGGTCCCCTTGCCGGTGCCGGAAGGACCATCGATGGTGATGACCGGGGGCCCCGCGACACTCAAGGACGAAGCTCCCGGATCGGCAGCCCAACGCTCGCCGCCAAGGGGGCGAACCCGGGGAAGGAGGTCTCCACGTTGGCGCAGTCCCGCACCTCGATCGGTCCCCCGGCACGCAGACCGGCGACGGCGAAGGCCATGGCGATTCGATGATCCCCGTGGGACTCCACGGTCCCCGCGCCGATCGGACCACCCTGGATACGGATACCATCCGCGAGCGGCTCGGCGCGAACGCCGAGCGCCCCGAGCCCGTCCGCCATGACCTGGATGCGGTCGCTCTCCTTGACCCGCAGCTCCTCGGCCCCCCGAAGCACGGTCTCGCCCGTCGCGCAGGCGGCGGCGATGAAGAGCGCCGGAAACTCGTCGATGGCCAGGGGGACCTGATCGACCGGGATTGCGATCCCCTTCAGCTCGGCGGCGCGCACCCGCAGGTCCGCGACCGGCTCGCCGCCGGCCGTGCGCTGGTCCACGACCTCGATGTCCGCCCCCATCGCCCTGAGGATATTGATGACGCCCACGCGCGTGGGATTCATGCCGACCCCCTCCAGGGTGAGGTCCGAGCCCGGCGCGATGCTCGCCCCCACGAGAAAGAAGGCCGCCGAGGAGATGTCCCCCGGGATCTGGAGCCGACAGCCCATCAGCCGCCCGCCACCTGTGACGCACACGCGGTTGGCGACGCGCCTCACCGGGTAGCCGAAGGCGGCCAGCATCCGCTCCGTGTGGTCCCGGGTGGGCGCTGGCTCGGTCACGCAGGTCTCGCCGCTTGCGTAGAGCCCGGCGAGCAGGAGGCTGGACTTCACCTGGGCGCTGGCCACCGGCATCTGATAGTCGATCCCCGTGAGCCCGCTGGCAGGGGCGATGGTCAGGGGCGCCGTCCCCTGCTCGCTGGTGCCGATGCGGGCACCCATGAGGGTCAGAGGCTCGGTCACGCGGCGCATGGGCCGACGGGTGAGCGAGGCGTCGCCGATCAGCGTGGCCGGAAAGGATTGCCCGGCCAGAAGCCCGGCGAGCAGTCGCATGGAGGTGCCGGAGTTGCCCATGTCCAGGGGGCCCTCGGGCATCGTGAGCCCCCCCAGGCCCACGCCCTCCACCCGGACCTCCCCCCGGTCGGGGCCCTCGATCCGCACCCCCATGCCTCGAAAGGCGCCCAGGGTGGCGAGGGCGTCGGCCCCCTCCAGGAAGCCGGAGACCGCGGTCTCCCCCACGGCGATGGCCCCCAGCATGATAGCGCGGTGGGAGATGGACTTGTCCCCGGGCACCCGCAAGCGGCCCTGCAGGCTGGTCGCTCCAGCGGCCTCTGGTGTGACGAGTAAGCGATGATCGGCTGCTGCGCTCAAACGGGGCTCCGGCCGCCAGGTTCAGGCCGCGGGTGAAAAACTCCGCATGTTAGCCCCCTCGAGCGCTCCAGGTAAATAAACGCGCCGGCCCGAGTCCCGGATGGAATCGCCCGGCAACCCGGTTTGGTCCGGGGTCCTCGGACCGGGGCCTCCGCGAGCCATGAGGGGCAACTCGCCCGTGGGGAGGGCGCCGCGCCTGGCGTACTGCGGGCACACCCCCTACGTCGTCTCTGCCCTCTGGGGCCGCACCCGCGCCCCGCGAGGGCCCTCCTGAACCCATGGGGCCTCCGAAGCGGCTTGCCGTTAGAATACGGCGAAGCGCCGCCTCGGGCGTCGAACAGAGGAGTACGCCGTGCAAGAACGTCAAGTCGACGTGGCCATCATCGGTTCCGGTACCGCCGGACTCAACGCCATGGCCCAGGTACGCCGGGCCGGCAAGTCCTTCGTCCTGATCAACGGCGGCGAGCCGGGCACCACCTGCGCCCGCGTCGGCTGTATGCCGTCCAAGGCCATGATCCAGGTGGCGGAGGATTACCACCGCCGCACCCATCTGGGCAAATACGGGATCGACGGCCACGAGGCCATGACCCTGGATGTGCCCGAGGCCCTGGAGCACGTCCAGGAGCTCCGGGATACCTTCGTGGACCGGGTGCTGGGCAGCAGCACCGACGACATGCCCCCGGACCTCTTCATCCAGGACTACGCGCGGATCCTCGCGCCGACCCTGGTCGAGGTGGCGGGCCAGCGCATCCGCGCGGGGTCCCTGGTGATCGCCACCGGCTCGACACCCCTGGTGCCGGAGCCCTGGCGCCGGTTCGGCGATCGGCTCTTGACCACCGACGACATCTTCGAGCTCGAGGACCTGCCGACATCCATGGCGGTGATCGGCCTCGGCACCATCGGGTTGGAGCTGGGCCAGAGCCTCTCGAGACTCGGGGTCGCGGTCACCGGCTTCGACCAGATGGAGACCATCGCGGGGGCACAGGACCCGGAGGTGACCCGGTGCGCCATCGAGATCATCGGGGGCGAGCTCCCCATCCACCTGGGGCACCAGGCCGAGATCACGGAGGAGCCGGACGGACGCCTGCGGGTCAGCGCGGGTGACCACAGCGTGGTCGTGGACAAGGTCCTGTGCAGCATCGGACGGATGCCCAACATCGAGGGACTGGGACTGGAGAACCTGGGGGTGCCGCTCGATGCCAGGGGCCTGCCGGCGGTGGACCGCCACAGCATGCAGGTGGGGGATCTTCCGGTCTTCATGGCCGGTGACGTGACCGGGTTCCGACCGATCCTCCAC
>JBAPYD010000311.1:0-11372 GCA_049284555.1 Chromatiaceae bacterium
GCTGGTCAACCGGGGCTGGATCCCGGCTGATGCGGCGGGTGAGCCTACCCCCGCCCCGGTTCCGGTGGGTCCGGTCGGCCCGAAGGGGGAGGCGGAGATCCCGTCCGCCCCCGCCCTGGTGCTCCACGGGGGGCGGGACGCGGCCCGGGCATGGGGCGGGCGCTGGCCCTACCTGACCCTGGACCTCTTCGAGGCGACGGTGGAGGCTCCCGTGCAGCCGGTGATGATGCTCCTCGACCCCGCGGCACCGGGTGGATTCGTGCGTCACTGGACACGGCGGGTACCCAACGTGTGGATGCATCAGGGCTATGCGGGCCAGTGGTTCGGATTCGCCCTGATTGCCCTGGTGCTCTATCTGCGTCTGAGCCTCGAGCGGACCTCCGACCCGGGGTCGCGCCGATGAATCGGCCCGCGGTCCGGCCCCAGCCGGTGGAAGGGGGGCAACGCCCGGCGCGCCGCCTGTGGCCCCTATGGGCCATGATCGCGGTGTTCGCGGCCCCGGTGGTGGCGACCTGGTTCTACTTCTTCTTCCCCCAGTATCTCCCGGAGACGCGCAGCAACCGGGGCGAGATCCTCCATCCCCCCGTCTCCCTGCCGCAGGGCCTTGCGCTGAGCACGCCCGAGGGCGAGCCCTTCGACCCCGCCTCCCTCCACGGTGCCTGGACCCTGGTCTATCTGGACGCCGGGTCCTGTGACCAGTCCTGCGTCGATCGACTGACCCAGCTCCGCCAGATCAGACTCGGACTGGGCGAAGGACGCAAGCTGGTGGAGCGCCTGCTGCTGCTCGGCGCCCCGACCGCCCCGGTGGACGAGGACCTGATGGTGGGGGCCTTCGAGGGCATGGGGGTCGCGCGGACCGACGAGGCGGGACTGGGGTCCCTGCTCGACGCCCTGGGATCGGGGCCAGAGGGCCTCGGCCGCGTCTACATCCTGGACCCCCAGGGTCGCCTGATGATGCGCTATGGGGCGGATGCCCCCCCGGATGACGTGCTGAACGACCTGGAGCGCCTGCTCAAGGGCTCCAAGAACTGGATCAAAGGTGCGAGCTATGGCCACAACTAACCTCGGCCTTGCCAAGGCCCGAACCCTGGCGCAAGCGGTCGCCCCGGCAGCGCCCCTGGGCGTGGCCTGGCGGCGATACTACGACCTGACCAAGCCCAAGGTGGTGGTGCTGATCCTGTTCACCGCCCTGGTGGGGATGCTCCTCTCGACCCCCGGGCTCGTGCCCCTGCCGACCCTGGTCTTCGGTCTGCTGGGCATCGGGCTGGCCGCCGCGGCGGGCGCCGCGATCAACCACGTGGTCGACCAGCGCATCGACGCGATCATGGAGCGGACCCGCAACCGGCCGCTTCCCACGGGTGATCTCGAGGCCCCCAACGCCCTGCTGTTCGCCCTGGCGCTCCTGACCCTATCGATGCTGATCCTGATCCCCCTGGTGAATCCCCTGACGGCGGGGCTGACCTTCTTCGCCTTCGTGGGCTACGGGGTGATCTACACCATGTACCTGAAGCGCAGCACGCCCCAGAACATCGTGTGGGGTGGGCTGGCGGGGGCCCTGCCGCCCTTGCTGGGCTGGACCGCGGTGACGGGCGAGGTGAGCCTCGATCCCCTGGTCCTGGTGCTGCTGATCTTCGTGTGGACGCCGCCCCACTTCTGGTCCCTGGCCATCAAGCGCCGGGACGAGTATGCCCGCGCTGGTATCCCCATGCTCCCGGTGACCCACGGGGTGGCCTTCACCAAGACCCAGATCCTGATCTATACGCTCCTGCTGCTCGTGGTGTCGCTGATGCCGTTCAAGACCCACATGAGCGGCCATCTCTACCTGGCCGGCGCCCTGTGGCTGGGGGCGGTCTTCGTCCGGCACGCCTGGCGTTTGTATCGCGAGGAAGGGGATGGCCATGCCATGCGGACCTTCGGCTACTCCATCCTCTATCTGACCCTGTTGTTCGCCTTTCTGCTGGCCGATCACTATCTGATGCCAGTCGCCCGGCTGGTCGGTCTCGAGGGCTGAGGGGGGCGCTTGAGCTCGGGGCCCAATCCGGTGTGGACGCGGGCGCGGCCGGCGGGCGTGGCGCTCGCCGGTCCGGGGCCGTGGGGCGGATCAGGCCGCGCGGCGGCTGAAGGCCCCGATCACCACCAACACGAACAGGATGCCCCCGATCACTGCCAGCAGCCCGCCGATCCCCATGACCCCCATGGACAGCTTGGCGGCCAGACTGTCCAGGCCCTGGGCGGCCCCTGCGGTCTTGCGCTGGATGCCGAGGGCCCCCGAGAGCGCGAGTCCGCCGATGTGCAGCAGCTGTCCGCCCCCATAGATCCAAGGCTGCACCCGCGCCGTCCTCCCGGACGGTGTCCCGAATCCGAGGCGGGGGAGCAGATGGTAGGTGAGCCCCATCAGGGCCAGGGTGACCCCCACGATGGAGCCGTGATAGTGGGCCGGGACGATGGTGTTCGAGCCCGCGATCAACAGGGACAGTATGCCGCCGGCGGCGAACAGGGTCAGGGATGCGGTCAGCGCCCGTCGGAGGGGCGCGGTCTGCGGATCGGCAGGTCCCGTCGGACGGCGCATCAGGGCCAGCAGCACCGCGAGTCCGATGGGCACGGCCGCCAGTCCGTTGCCCCACTGCATCAGGCGGGTGAAGGCCAGGCGGGTCTCCGCGGCGTCGGGGGCGTACATGGCATGGATCACCGGTACCAGGAGCAGGGGAAGGACCCCCAGCACCAGGAGCGCGGACAGGGTGCGGTCCCCCAGGGGCAGGCTCCGGCCCTGGGCCCTCACCAGCCAGATCCAGGCCACCAGCAGGATCTGGGTGTAGGTGAACTGGAGCGCGTGCCCCGGGCCCCAGAAGAGGTACTCGTAGTAGGCCTTGCCCTCCCAGACCGGAGGCAGCGCCGTCCACGTCCAGGCGAGGGAGAGCGCCGCTGCCAGGGCGGCCAGGGCAGCGGTGAGGGTGCCCACCCCGATGGGGTCCCCCCAACGCAGCTCGGCCCCGAACCGTGTAAGATAGGTGATGAGCTGAATCAGAATGCCCAGGGCGAAGATGGACAGGGCCGTGAGGAACAGGGGGTGATGGAGCACTGGCACATAGTTGTTCAGGAGCGGGTCCGCCGCGCCCAGGAACGGGGAGGCCGCCGTCATGAGGCAGCCCGCCGCGGCCACCCCGAAGGCCGTCCAAGACAGCCCGCGCACCGGCCGGGCGGCCAGGGCCCAAAGCACCCCGCCGAAGGCCAGGAACCAGATCAGTACCGACTGGTCCACATGCACGATCAGGGCGACCCGGAAAAAGTCCTGGGTCGGGAACAGGTTGCCGGTCCCCGGCGCCCTGGCCGCCACCAGGAGCAGGGCGAAGATTCCCGCCAGCGCCAGGGCCGTGACCCCCAGGGCCAGCCAGGCGCTCGCGAGACGGCGCCGCCCATCGTCCGCCCGGATGGTGGCCCCGGCGGTGGTCTTCGCTGCAAAGGGTTCCTGCACTGGACTCGCCTCGATCTTGGTCTGGACGCCATTCTAGGGACCCGCCCGTCTTGAAGCGACGCAACTTTTCCAGGCTGGCCATCGCCACGGCCCTGCTGGCCCTCGCGGTCATCCTGCTCGGGGCCTATGTCAGGCTGAGCGACGCCGGTCTCGGCTGCCCGGACTGGCCCGGCTGCTACGGGCGCCTGGTGGCTCCAAGTCACCCGGAGGCGGTGGCCCAGGCGAACGCCGCCTATCCCGATCGCCCGGTGGAGGCCCACAAGGCCTGGAAGGAGATGGTGCACCGCTATCTCGCGAGCGCACTGGGTCTGGCCATCCTGGTCCTGGCCCTGGTGGCGTGGGGCGGGCGTCGACAGGGTTTGCCTCGGGTCCTTCCGCTGCTTCTGGTAGGTCTGGTGGTCTTTCAGGGTCTGCTGGGCATGTGGACCGTGACCCTGCTGGTCAACCCGACCATCGTCACCGCGCACCTGGCCGGGGGGATGGCCACCCTGGGGCTCCTCTGGTGGCTGGCCCTGCGCACCGGCCCGGCCGCCCCGGGGCCCTCCACGGGCATTGCCGGTCTGCGCCCCTGGGCCTGGGCCGGGCTCGCCCTCCTGTGCGGGCAGATCCTCCTGGGGGGCTGGACCAGCACCCATTACGCGGCCGTGGCCTGCATCGAGTTTCCCACCTGCTATGGTGGCCAGTGGTGGCCCGCGACGGATTTCGCCGAGGGCTTCGCCCTGTGGCGCCCCATCGGTCCGGACTACGAGTTCGGTCACCTGGACAGCGCCGCGCGAACCGCCATTCACCTCACCCATCGGGTCGGGGCCCTCGTGGCGCTGCTCGTGTTGGGCACCCTGGCGATCCTCGCCGTGCGGCGGGGTGACGGCGGGATCGAGCGGGGAGTGGGTCTGGCCCTGGGGGTGGCCCTGCTCCTGCAGGTGGGGCTCGGTATCGCGAATGTGGTGGGGCACCTTCCCCTGCCGGTGGCGGTCGCCCACACGGGTGGCGCGGCGCTGCTAATCTTGGCCCTGCTCACGCTGGTCCATCGCCTGCACCCGCGGCCGGTGCCGGGCGCTCGGCCCGTGGGCGCGGCCGCCAATCCGCCGGATTCTCGTCGTCAGCAACTCAGGGAGTATCGATCGTGACCGTGGAGACCTCTGTCGAACGGCCTGTCAACAAAGAGGAGCAGGGCCTGACCCTCCTGTTCGTCCTGATCATCGTCGGGGTGACCTTCGCCGTGGGACTCTGGCTCGGTGCGAGCACCTTCCAGGCCTTCAGCCGTCCCTTGTCGGTCGCGCTCGAGGAAGGGACCCTGCTCACCCACCCCAAGCCCCTGGCGGACTTCGCCCTGACGGATCAGGACGGACGCCCCTTCACCCTGGCGGACCTGAAGGGTGACTGGACCTTCCTGTCGATCGGCTACACCCATTGTCCAGACGTCTGCCCTATGATGCTCGCCACCTTCGGTGCCGTCGATCGCCAGATCGAGCAGGCCGGCCCCGAGCGGCGGGTGGATGCGCGGCCCCGATTCCTGTTCGTTTCCATCGACCCGGAGCGGGACACCCCGGAGCGACTCGCGCAGTACGTCCGTTACGCGGATCCCGAGTTTCTTGGGGCCACCGGGGACGAGGCGCAGCTGCGCGCGCTGACCGCCCAGCTCGGACTGTTGTATACCCGCGTGGAGGTCCAGGATTCGGCCATGGGCTACCTGATGGACCACTCCGCCTCCATTCTCCTTCTGGACCCTGAGGGTCGGCTTACCGCGATCTTCAGCGCACCACAAAACGCAGTCGGAATAGCCTCGGACTTTCTGACCATCGCAGCGAACCACCAATCCTGACTAGAACCAACTTGGAGGAGCCGATCATGGCAACTGCCGCAATCACCCAAACCGACCCCAAACCCGTCCCACGTGTGAACGAGGTGAGCATGGAACAGCCCTGGGAATGGATCTCCAAGGGCTGGAGCGACCTCAAGCGGGCGCCCAGATACAGCCTCATCTACGGGGCCTTCTTTGCGCTCGTGAGCGTGCTGATGACCCTGGGCCTCCTCAGCGAAGGGCTCTTCTTCATTGTGCCGTCCCTGGCCGCGGGCTTCTTTCTCGTGGCCCCCCTGTTGGGCATCGGTCTTTACCAGATCAGTGAGAATCTGGAAGAGGGCAGAGAGGTCCAGTTCTGCCAGGCACTTCAGGCCTGGCGGCGCAACGAGGTCCAGCTGGGCGCCATGGCCGTGGTCCTGGTGCTGATCCTGCTCGCCTGGATGCTCTCCGCCCTCGTGGTCTTCGCCCTGTTCTTCCATAGCCCGGTGCCGACCTGGGAGAACTTCGTTCCCCAGGTCTTCCTGTCCGGCGAGAACAACCTGTTCGTCGGCATGGGGATCCTGGTCGGCGGTGTGATCGCCGCCTTCACCTTCAGCATCAGTGTCGTGACGGTGCCCATGCTGATGGACCGTCCGGTCGATGTCGTGACCGCCATGCGCACCAGCCTGGAGGCGGTCAAGAAGAACTGGCAGGCCCTGACCCTCTGGGCGGCGCTCATCGTCATGTTCGTCGGGCTCGGGATCGTCACCTACTACCTGGGTCTGATCGTCGCGATGCCCCTGGTGGGGCATGCCACCTGGCACGCCTATCGGGATCTGGTGCCGCGCGACTGAGCTCCAACGGAGATGAAAGGATTGGATACCCACGGGTCCGCCTCTGGTATCATCGCGTGCCCATCCCAATGATGCCGCCAGGGCCTCTCGGCCCCGGCCCCGCGTGATCAACCCTTTCCCTGCGAGGAGCCTCGATGAATCTGCGTTTCGCCAAGGGCGTCGCCATTGCCGCGACCCTCAGTGTCGTCATTTCCGGGTGTGCCACGGATGGCACCATGACCGAGACCGGCCAGGGTGCCGCCATCGGCACGGCCGCCGGGGCGGCCCTCGGCGCGGCCATCGGCTCCATGAGTGCCAACGCCGGGCGCGGCGCCCTGATCGGGGCGGTGGGCGGTGCCCTGGCGGGCGGTATGGTGGGCGCCTACATGGAGCAGCAGCGCAAGGACTTCGAGAAGGCGTTGCAGGACCAGATCGCCGCCGGCGCCATCCGGGTGGAGCGCCTGCCCAATGACGAGCTCCTGGTCGGCATGACGGGCGAGACCGCCTTCGAGATCGATTCCGACCAGATCCAGACCGCCTTCTATCCGACCCTGGACACCATCTCCGGCATCGTCAACAAGTACGGCAAGACGGAGCTCAGGGTCGCGGGTCACACCGACAGCACGGGCTCTGCGGCCCACAATCAGGGGCTCTCCGAGCGACGGGCCTATTCCGTGGAGAGCTATCTGGAGGGCGGCGGCGTCCTGCCCCAGCGGATCTACGCCACGGGCTACGGCAAGAACCAGCCCATCGCCTCCAATGACACCGATTCCGGCCGTCGACTCAATCGCCGCGTGGATATCACCATCATCCCGATCACCGAGGGCTGACGAGCCCCGCCGGACGCCCCGAGCGCGGCCTCCGGGCCGCGTTCTTGTTTTCCGGCCCCCGATCGGGCTTGCCCCAATGGGTGTCCGCCGTACGGTTCCCCGGCAAGCGGTCCCGGAAGGGACCCCGGGGATCTCAGGGATTCAAACGGACTTGCTGCCCGCCGCGCCGGCGGATTCCTTATCAGCGTCGTGGGTCGGGGTGGATTCCTGGGTGTGGATCGGGACCTCCTTGCCCATGTCATCGGGCGTTTCGGCGAGTTGCGTGCCGACACGCGCCGCCGATTGTTGGTCGCCCCCGAGGACCATGTCCACGTCGGGCAGCACGTCGTCGAATTCGACCCCATAGATCTCCCAGATCGTGACGAAGAGGGAGGCGATGACCGGGCCGATGAAGAGGCCCGGGAAGCCGAACATGAAGATGCCGCCCAGGGTGCTGAGGAAGATCAGGAGCTCATGCATGCGGGTGTCCTTGCCCACCAGGATGGGCCGGAGGACATTGTCCAGGCTGCCGACCACCAGGGCGCAGAAGGCCGCCAGGGCGATGCCCGTGGTCATGTGGCCCTGGGCCAGGAGGATGCCGGCGGCCGGTACCCAGACCAGGGCGGCCCCCACGTTGGGAATGGTGGAGAGGATGGCCATCACCGATCCCCAGAAGACCGCGTTGGGGATCCCCGCCACCGCGAAGGCGATGCCCGCCAGCGTCCCCTGCAGGATGGCGATCAGGAGAGACCCGCGCAGGGTCGCCCGGGTGACGGAGGTGAAGCGCTCCAGCAGCATCCGCTCGTCCCGGGAGTTGAGGGGCAGGTAATAGAGGATGCGCAGCAGGAGCCGGCGCCCATCCACCAGAAGGAAGTAGAGGCTGTAGAAGAAGACGAAGGTCAGGAAGACGAAGTTGACCGCCCCCAGGGTGACCGACGAGAGACCTTCCACCAGGGCCTTGCTCAGGCCGGCCGTGGCCTCCGCCGCCTGACGCGCCAGGGTATTCCAATGGGGTGCGAGCTGGTCGTAGAAGGGCAGGCTCCGCAGCAGCTCGCCGCGGGCCCCCGGGTCATTGAGATGCTCCTTGAGCCAGACGCCGACGGACTGGCTGAGGTCCAGGGTCTGGGAGACCAGCACGCTTCCGAGGATCGCCAGCGGCAGGACCACCATCACGGCCAGGATCACCAGGGTCGCGAAGGAGGCCAGGTAGCGCCGTCCCCCAAACAGGGTCTCCAGGCGCGCGTACAGCGGATGCGCCAGCGCGGCAGAGATCCCGGCGAGCAGGATCGCCATCAGGAACTGCCAGATCAGCGCGAGGAAGAGCGCGGAGATGCCGAGCGCCAGGAGCAGCACCACCGCCTTGTTCACCCCGTCTTGCGTCATGCCTCGAATCCGGTGGGTTCGGGAGTGGGCATTGTGCCATCGGGCGATCCAAGCCCGTAGCGCCCGGGCGCCGATGAGCGCGTCGAATCGACCCGGTGGTGCCGATCTCTGGTTCCCGGATTGCGCCGGGCATCTGTACCCGAGGACCCGAGCCCGGCGCGCAGGACCTCCCATGCGCACCCGAGGACCGGCGTCGTGGCCGGATGCCCGGTTCCATCCGGGCTACGGCCTCAGGTGCCGCAGAAGGTCTGCCGGACCACCTCGTGGGGCTCCGGGGGGAGGCGGAAGGGCCGGTCGTCGGGGCGGTCGTCGAAGGGCGAGGCGAGGATCCGCATCAGGGTGTCGAGGGGTGCGAGGTCGCCCTCGACCGCCGCCTGGAGCGCGGCCTCGACGCGATGGTTCCTGGGGATCACGGCGGGGTTGGTGCGGCGCATCCCCGCCGCCCGCTCGGCGGGATCGGTCGACTCCTGGTCCAGGCGGTGGCGCCAGCGGGACAGCCATTCGGTCGCGGCGGCGCTGTGGCCCAGCTCGCCGAGGAATCCCTCGGTGTCCCCTTCCGCCGCGTTGCACAGCGCGCGGAAGGCGTTGGTGAAGTCGGCCTCGGACTCGGTCATGGCCTGGAGCAGGGCGTCCAGGAGACCGGGGTCGTCCGCCCGGGCCTCGCTGAGCCCCAGCTTGGCCCGGAAGCGGGTCCCGTAGGCCGCCTCGAAGCACCCGGGGAAGGCGTCGATGGCCGCCTGGGCCTCCTGGAGGCCGCGCTCGGGATCCGGGTCCATGATCGGGATCAGGGCCTCGGCGAGGCGCGAGAGGTTCCAGTGGGCGATCCGGGGCTGATTGGCGTAGGCATAGCGCCCGCCTCGGTCGATGGAGCTGTAGACCGTGCCCGGGTGGAAGGCGTCCATGAAGGCGCAGGGGCCGTAGTCGATGGTCTCGCCCGCGATGGCCATGTTGTCCGTGTTCATGACCCCGTGGATGAAGCCGACCCCGAGCCATTGGGCGATGAGATCCGCCTGACCGGCGATGACCGCATCCAGCAGGCCACGGTAAGGCCGCCCGTGATCGCGGACATCGGGGTAGTGCCGCTCGATCACGTAATCGGCGAGGGTCCGTACGGCCTCCACATCCCGGCGGGCGGCGAAGTACTCGAAGGTCCCGATCCGCACGTGGCTTCGTGCCACCCGGGTGAGAACAGCGCCGGGCAGCACGCTCTCCCGATAGACCGGCTCTCCGGTCTCCACGGCCGCCAGGGCGCGGGTGGTGGGGATGCCCAGGGCGTGCATGGCCTCGCCGACGATGTACTCACGCAGGACGGGACCGAGCCAGGCGCGGCCGTCCCCGTTGCGGGAGAAGGGGGTGGGACCCGATCCCTTGAGCTGGATGTCGAAGCGCCGGCCCAGAGGATCGAGCACCTCCCCCAGCAGGATGGCGCGGCCGTCTCCCAGCTGGGGCACGAAGCCGCCGAACTGGTGACCGGCGTAGGCCAGGGCCAGGGGCTCGGCGCCCTCGGGGATCGTGTTTCCGGCCAGGACGGCGACACCCTCGGGGGATTCCAGCCAGTCCCGATCCAGCCCCAGGGCCTCGGCCAGGGCCTGATTGAGCCGGAGCATCCGCGGTGCCTGGACCGGGGCGGGCGCCTGGCGCACGTAGAAGCGCGACGGGAGCCGCGCGTAGCTGTTGTCGAAGGCGAAGGTCATCGGTGACTCCCCGACCGGTGCGGAGCTGCCGTCCCAAAAACGAAGGGCCCCGGGGCGCAAGCCCCAGGGCCCTCGACCCGCGAAGCGTGTGTCTCGGGGCGGCGGGCCGCCCGAGCGTCAGTTGTTCTGGATGACGATCCGGGGGAACTTGGCCGCGTAGTCCTTGGCCTGGAGCGAGAGCTTGGCCGCGGTCTTGCGGGCGATCTCCCGGTAGATCTCGGTGATGCGGGACTCGGGCTGGGCGACCACGGTCGGCTTGCCGGAGTCGGTCTCCTCCCGGATGGCGATGTCCAGCGGCAGGGAGCCCAGGAGCTGGACCCCGTACTGCTCGGCCATGCGCGAGCCGCCGCCCTCGCCGAAGATGTGCTCCTCGTGGCCGCACTTGGAGCAGATGTGGATGGACATGTTCTCCACGATGCCCAGCACCGGCACCTCCACCTTCTGGAACATCTTGAGCCCCTTGCGGGCGTCCAGCAGGGCGATGTCCTGGGGGGTGGTGACGATGACCGCACCCGAGACGGGCACCTTCTGGGCCAGGGTGAGCTGGGTGTCGCCGGTGCCCGGGGGCAGGTCGATGACCAGGTAGTCCAGGTCCGACCAGTTGGTGTCGTTCAGGAGCTGCTCCAGGGCCTGGGTGACCATGGGGCCACGCCAGATCATGGGGGTCTCCTCGTCGATCAGGAAGCCGATGGACATGGCCTGGAGGTCGTAGCTGTTCATGGGCTCCAGGCTCTTGCCGTCCATGGACTCCGGCTTGCCCGTGATGCCCAGCATGCGGGGCTGGGACGGGCCGTAGATGTCGGCGTCCAGGATGCCGACCCGGGCCCCCTCGGCGGACAGGGCCAGCGCCAGGTTCACCGCGGTGGTGGACTTGCCGACGCCACCCTTGCCGGAGGCCACGGCGATGATGTTCTTGACGTTGTCGATGGGCTTCAGGGACTTCTGGACCGAGTGGGCCTTGACCTCCCAGGAGACGTCCACCTGGGCCATGGCGACGCCGGGCACCGAGAGCGCCCGCTCCTTAACCACCTCGGCCAGCGACTGCTGGATGCCCTTGGCCGGAAAGCCCAGGACCACCTTGACCTTGACCTGGTCCCCCTCGATGTCGATACCCCTCACCGCATTGCCGCTGATCAGGTCTCGGCCCAGATGGGGCTCCACGTAGTCCTTGATCGCCGACTCGATCTGCTCTTTTGTTACTTCAGCCATGTTCAACTCCGCTTTTCCGCAACGCCCCGGCGATGCCGGCAACTGTGGTCTCTCATGCCCCGCCCGGTCGTCATGCGGAGCCTTTCTCACGCCCCGGGAGTTTGGTTTCGCAGGGGGCTAAATCAAGAGCGGCCCCACGGGCACGCGGCCCGGAGCGGGCGCCCCGGGGCCGGGAATGGGAGCCCCGGGCGG
>JBAPYD010000312.1:0-3523 GCA_049284555.1 Chromatiaceae bacterium
GTCTCGGGGTGCTCGGCCACCGCCGCCTTGAGGCGCGCCAGGGCCGTCGGTACGTCCTCGGCCAACAGGGCACCGGGGATGGTTCCGCTGTGGCCCATGAGCTTCAGCAGGGTCACCGCCACCTCACCGAACATGGTGATGTTGGCGTAGGCCTCGGTCTTGAAGGTGACGAGCATGGGGTCCTCCGTAGGGTTGTCGGGTCGCGGGCCCGTCGGCGTGGGCGATCGGAGCCGGATTGTGCCTGAAAGGCCGTCCCCCGTGACCATTCAAGCTCGAACGGAGCGCCGGGCAATCAGGCTAGAATGGCCGCTGCGCCGCTCCGGCCTTCGGCGCAGTCGTCTCCCACCCGGCACCGAGCATCATGACCGAACCCGTCGAGACCCCACGCACCAATTTCATCCGTCAGATCATCGACGACGACCTGGCCTCGGGACGTCACCAGCACATCCGCACCCGCTTCCCGCCGGAGCCCAACGGCTACCTGCACATCGGCCACGCCAAGTCGATCGTGCTCAACTTCGGCTTGGCCCGGGACTATCGGGGCAGCTGCAACCTGCGCTTCGACGACACCAATCCGCACAAGGAGAACGTCGAGTTCGTGGAGTCCATCAAGGCGGACGTCCACTGGCTGGGCTTCGACTGGGAGGACCGGCTCTATTTCGCGTCCGACTACTTCGAGCGGCTCTACGGGCTCGCCATCGAGCTGATCGAGAAGGGCCTCGCCTACGTGTGCGACCTGGGCGCCGAGGAGACCCGGGCCTACCGGGGGACCCTCACGGAGCCGGGTCGCGAGAGTCCCTGGCGCAACCGCACCGTGGCGGAGAACCTGGACCTCTTCCGGCGCATGCGCTCGGGTGAGTTCCCGGACGGCGCCAAGACGTTGCGGGCCCGCATCGACATGGCATCGCCCAACATCAACATGCGCGACCCGGTGCTCTACCGGATCCGCCACGGGGTGATCCATCACCAGACGGGCAGCGAGTGGTGCCTCTATCCCACCTACGACTACACGCACCCCCTCTCGGATGCCCTGGAGTGCATCACCCATTCCATCTGCACCCTGGAGTTCGAGGACCATCGGCCCCTCTACGACTGGTGCGTGGAGCACTGCTCCGTGCCCTGCCGCCCCCGCCAGATCGAGTTCTCGCGGCTCAATCTGGAGTACACGGTGATGAGCAAGCGGCTGCTCACCCAACTCGTGACCGAGGGCCATGTGGCGGGCTGGGATGACCCGCGCATGCCCACGATCGCCGGCCTGCGCCGGCGGGGCTACACCCCCGCCTCCATCCGCGACTTCTGCGAGCGCATCGGGGTGACCAAGTCCGACAACCGGGTGGAGATGGCCATGCTCGAGCACGCCATCCGGGACGACCTGGATGCCCATGCCCCGCGGCGCATGGCGGTGCTGCGGCCCCTGAAGGTGGTCATCGAGAACCTCCCCGAGGGTCACGAGGAGGACATGACGGTGAGGAACCACCCGAAGGATTCCGATCTTGGGGAGCGAGTAGTGCCCTTCACGCGGGAGGTCTACATCGATCGCAACGACTTCGCGGAGGTCCCGCCGAAGGGCTTCAAGCGGCTGGTCCCGGGGGGCGAGGTGCGGCTGCGCAACGCCTACGTGATACGCTGCGACCAGGTCCTCAAGGATGCGGCGGGGGCGGTGGTGGAGCTGCGGGCCACCGCGGATCTCCAGACCCTGGGTCGCAATCCCGAGGGCCGCAAGGTGGCCGGGGTCGTCCACTGGGTCTCCGCGGCGCGCGGGGTGCGGGCGGAGATTCGGCTCTACGATCGGCTGTTCCGGGTCCCCGAGCCCGGCACCGGCGGGCGGGACTTCCTCGCGGACATCAATCCCGAGTCCCTGCGTATCCTCACCGATGCTGTGGTGGAGCCCTCCCTTCAGGGGGCCACCCCCGGCGAGCGCTTCCAGTTCGAGCGGGAGGGCTATTTCGTCGCGGATCCGGACTCCTCCCCCGAGCGGCCCGTGCTGAACCTCACCGTGGGTCTAAGGGACACCTGGGGTAAGACCCTGTCAAAGGGGGGTGGTCGTTAGCGCCTTCCCCGCGGTCCGGGTGAACGGACGGTAATCACGCGGAAGGTGGACCGAAGGGACTCGGGCCCTAAAATTTAGACGGTTGCCGGTCCTGGACCCTGATATGCGCGTCGCCGCCGCGTCCATGGGGCGACTCGCCGATCCCCGGCACCCCGCCAAAACCCTGCCAAGAGGATGTATGCATTGAGCGATCTGGATCAGGACTTGACGCCGCGGCAGCCGTCGGAAGGCGGCACGGAGGGGCAGGCCCTTGCCCGGGAGTTCGCGGCCCTGCGCGACCAGGTGAGCCGCTCCATCCTGGGCCAGGCCAACCTCATCGAGCGGCTCCTGATCGCTCTGCTGGCCGATGGCCACCTGCTGGTGGAGGGGGCCCCGGGTCTTGCGAAGACCACGGCGGTGAAGCAGCTGGCCGCCGGGCTGGAGGGGGACTTCCACCGCATCCAGTTCACCCCGGACCTGCTTCCCGCAGACCTCACGGGAACCGAGATCTACCGCCCCAACGACGGGAGCTTCCGATTCGACCGCGGACCCATCTTCCACAATCTGCTCCTGGCGGACGAGGTGAACCGGGCCCCCGCCAAGGTTCAGTCGGCCCTGCTGGAGGCCATGGGGGAGCGTCAGGTCACCGTGGGTCGGGAGACCTATCCCTTGCCGCGGCTCTTCCTGGTGATGGCGACCCAGAACCCCATCGAGCAGGAGGGGACCTATCCCCTGCCGGAGGCCCAGCTCGACCGGTTCCTGATGCACGTGCGGGTGGACTACCCGGACCTGGCCACCGAGCGGGCCATCCTCACCCTCAACCGGCAGGAGGCCCTCGCGGAGGGGACGGGCGGGACCCGGGTGCGGCTCAGCCAGGCCAGCGTCTTCGCGGCCCGGCGGGCCATCTTCGGGCTCTACATGGCACCGGAGGTGGAGGAATACCTCGTGCATCTCGTGATGGCCACCCGGCGGGCCGGGGACTACGCGGAGGAGCTGGGGGGCTGGGTGCGGTTCGGGGCCAGCCCGCGGGCGACGCTCGCCCTGGATCGCTGCTCCCGGGCCCTGGCCTGGCTCGCCGGCCGGGACTATGTGTCCCCGGAGGACATCCAGGCCGTGGCCCCCGATGTGCTGCGCCACCGGGTGCTCCTCTCCTACGAGTCCGAGGCCGAGGGCCGGCGCCCGGACGACTTCGTCGCCGCCCTGCTCGCCCGGGTGCCTGTGCCCTGAGCCTATGGTGTTCGGGGGAATGAGGTCCGCAAATGAACGCAAATGAACGCGAATGAAGATCAACAAATGTTGAGCTGTTCCCAAGCTTCAGAAGCGGCGCTGTATCGCGAAGCCCTTTCGCCAATAGCGCGGGCCTTTGAAGGGTTTCCGAGTCTTTGCGTTCATTTGCGTTCATTTGCGGACAACTTTCTTTCTCTCCCATTCGACCTCGGAGGTCGTAACGGGTGAACGGGATCGGTGCGCCCAGCCGCGAATCGGGAATCCGTG
>JBAPYD010000313.1:0-4327 GCA_049284555.1 Chromatiaceae bacterium
GGCCTTGGGTGCCGGCGCGGCTCAAGGCGTCGGCGGCTCCATGGACCGGCTGGCCAACTACTACCTCGACATGGCCGAGCAGATGTTCCCGGTCATCGAGGTCGATGCGGGCCGCGGGGTGGAGCTCATCCTGAACAAGGGGACCGCGTTGCGGCTGGCGCGATAGACTCGGCGGGAGCCAAGGTTCAGGAAGAGCTCGACGTCTCCTCGCCGGAATACCTCACCGGACGACTCGGCCACGTCTTGCTACCTCGCCGGTCATCCAAATTGCTCCCAGATCTCGTGTGCCTCCATCAGCCAGGCGAGGAACGCCTCTTTCGACATGTGGTAGTAAGGGATTCTTGTAACACAGAAGCCCGCTTGCTCAAGCTGCCGGACCACGCGCGGCACCTGCACCTGATTGGTCGAGTGGATCAGGATTGGAATCTCCGGCGAGAAATTCTCGATCAGCGCAATGGCGACGACGGAGCCGGATAGCGCTGTGTCGTCCTCCGTGATGGCCCCGCTCGGCCAAGTCGTGGTCGAGGAGTACACCACCGAAGACTTGGCCGTGGTCCTCGTGGATCAGGCCGAGTGCCTGCCCGGCGGATTGGGCCCACACCAGCCTTGCCCAGGGCGGCAGCCAGGCACGGAAGTCCTGCACGCGCCCCACGTTGTCCTCGATGAGCAGCAAACGGAAGAACCTGGGCGGTGGGGCTGTTGGCATGGAAACTCCTTACCCGCAGGTTGGGTCTGCATGTTTCTTCAGCGTGTTTGACCGTCGACTTCTGGGTCTTCAGACCGGAGCTACGGAAGCGTAGCATTGCTGGCTCGGAGGATACGGGGCAGGGCCCTGAAGCCTTGGCCCACAGATGCAACGGATTCTTCAGTGTCTTTGCTCCAATGTCTTGCATCACACGGTTGTGAGCTAAGCAGCCTGTATCGAGGAGGCGACAGCACCTGAGCCGCAGCGCCCTCCACGCTGCGGTGAGCAACAGAAGCAGATGTCATGGACTGGGAGCCGCAAGAACGGCTTTGGCAGCGCCGCCTGACCCGTTGCGACTTCTTGCTCCTCGCGAGCACCGGAGGTGCCGCCCTGTTCAGTTCCGAGTACCGCAACTACAGCGGCGTGGCCGAGGTGCTGGGTGGCCTCGGGGCCACTGCCCTGCTGGCCCATTACAGCCGGGAGGCCGAGCGGGAAGGTGACGGTCTGGGAATGGCGTATGCGGCCAAGTCCGGAGCCAATCCGGCATGGATGGTCGGACTCATGGAGGTGCTGACCAAGAGGCCAAGCGCTGCCCAAGCGCGCTGGCCCAGATGTTTGCCACCCACCCCATGAGCAGTGCGCGTTACGCGACGGCGCGCGGGCGAGCCAAGGTAGAGTCCGCGGGCTTGGCCGAGCGGCCCCGCAATCGCGAGCGCTTCATGGACAATACGGCGACGCTCCGGTCGGTGAAGCGCGGCGACAAGGCCCGGTATGCCTACCGGCGTCTGGTCGGCTGGGGTGTCATCCGTGCGCGCTGACCGCGCCGAACCGTCGGCCGGGGCGAACCTTGGGGACGCCCTGTCCCTCGCCGCGGCGCGGGCGACGCGTTCGGGCTGCGGACGGCGGTGCCACACCGGCCAGGCTCTTGCGTCTCTCCTAGTCCTCATCATCCTGGTACTGCCAATGATCTCGAGCCCCGCGACGAGTCTCCTGCTGATCGACGACTTCAGCCGGGATGATGGTCGCTCCCTGCTGGGCACTCCCTGGCGTCTGGTGACCGACCGGGTCATGGGCGGCCTGTCCGATGGGCGAATGCGTGTCGGCGAGCAACAGGGTCGCCGCGCCCTGTGCCTCACCGGGGCGGTAAGCCTGGCCAACAACGGTGGCTTCGTCCAGGTGAACCTGGACCTGAGCGCCGACGGAGTCCTCGACGCCTCGCAGCTCACCGGGGTGCGCCTAGTGGTGCGCGGCAACGGGGAGGGCTACAAGGTCCACCTCAAAACGCCGGACACCCGGTTGCCCTGGCAGTCCTATCGGGCCGGGTTTCGTGCCGAGGGGGATTGGCGGGAGATCCACCTGCCATTCGCCGAGTTCGTGCCCCATCGACTCGACGCACCCTTGGATACGCACCGCCTGACCCGCCTCGGGATCGTCGCCATCGGCCAGGCCATGGCGGCCGAGGTCTGCCTGGCCGAGGTCGGCCTCTATTAGCGGTGGATTGAGGGGTTGCGTTGTACCTCAGCGGGCCGCGGTGTCCCTGGATCGTGGCATGACATGGCCGTGAACCTTCGCCGCGGCGCAACGCCCCACCGATCCGGCTGGTGCGCAATGTCGCCCACTCGGGTCGTAGCGCGCGCCCCGGCTGGGACCTAGGGCCGACGGTTCAGCCCCCGCTGGATGGTGCACCCCGACCAAACTTGTCCCGGATGGCGTCGAGGGTCGTATCGAGCCGATCCTGCTTCGGGTGAGGCCTCGGGGCAGCGCCAGCGAAGAGGTCCTGCTGCAGACCCAGCTCGGCCCCCCACCCCGAGAGCCCCACGCCGATCAGCCGCACCCGCTTTCCGGACCAGGGTGCGGCCTGAAAGAGGTCCCAGGCCGCCCGAAGGATCGCCAGGTCGTTCGCGGTCGCAACGGCAAGCGTGCGCTAGCGCGTATGGGTCTCGAAGGGGTGAAGGCGGATCTTCAAGGTGACGACCAGGCCTTTCAGACCCTCATGCCGGGCCAGGTAGCCGACCTCCTGGGCCGCCCAACGCAGGGTGTCGCGCAGCACCTCGGACTCACGGACATCCGCGGGGAAGGTAGTCTCTTTGGAGATCGACCTGCGCTCGGTCGTCGGATAGACGCGATCGTCGGCGATCCCGCGGGCCTGGAGGTGCGCCTGGGTGCCGGCCTGTGCCCCGAGGTGTCGGCGCAGCACCTCCAGTGGGAGCCGGCGCACGTCGCCGATCGTCTCGCGCCCCAACCGCTCGAGCCGTGGCCGCGTCTTCACCCCAACGCCGCGCAGCACCGAGAGCGGCATCGGATCCAGGAAGTCGCGGACCTGTCCCGCCGACACGACCGTCAGTCCGTCAGGCTTGTGGAAGTCGGAGGCCAGCTTAGCGATGAGTCGGTTCGGGCCGAGCCCGACCGAGGCGGAGAGGCCAACGGCCTCCCGGATCGCCGCCTTGACCCGCCGGCCGATGACCTCGGGCGGGCCCATCAGACCCTCCATGCCGGTGACGTCCAGGTAGGCCTCGTCGATCGAGACCGGCTCCACCACCGGGGAGAGGGTCTCCAGCACCCCCATCACCTGCCGCGAGACCCGCGCGTAGCCCGCCATGTCCGGACGTACGTAGACGGTCTCGGCCGGCAGGCGGCGCACCGCCTCGCAGATCGGCATGGCCGAGCGCACGCCGTAACGGCGGGCCTCGTAGGAGCAGGTGGCGACCACGCCCCGCCTTCCGGGCTCGGCGCCGACCACCACGGGAAGCCCCCGCCACTCGGGGTGGTCGCGTTGCTCCACGGCGGCATAGAAGGCGTCGAGATCCACATGCAGGACGAGGCGGGGCATGGGGAGGTCCTGGGTCAGACGGCTACCCTGGAAAACCGGCGTGCTGCGCACGGGCGTACCCTGCCCATCATCCTCAAGCCCCGGGCGCGGGCAGCTCGCCCCGCGGCACCCAGCAGCCGTGGAAGCCGATCGGGATGACGCAGGGGAGGGTGGCGGTTGCCTGAAGCGCCAGGTCCGAGGCCCGCAGGCAGACCAGGTCCGTGCGCTCGCGGCCAGCGCGATGCACCAGGCAGAGCAGCCAGCCCTCGGACCCATCGCCGCCGGGTACCAGGATCGGCTCCCCCGCCAGATCGAGGCCGAAGTCGTGGACTCGGACCTCTCCCGTCTCGGTGTCCAGGCGCTGGATCGCGGTGAAGTAGGGCACGTCGCGCTCGGGCGGGGCGCCGACACCGTAGATGCAGCGCCGCGGCGCGCCCAGCGCGGCCGGCGCCGTCACCGGGAGCTCGAAGGCCCGCTCGCTCCAGGGCTCGCTGTCGCAGCGCCCTTCTTGCGGCCGGAGCCTGAGGCGCTCGAGACGCGGCACCATGTCGGGGTGCCGCTCCCGGTACAGGGACTCGAAGTCATCAAAGGCGGGAAACTCCCGGTAACGGACCAGGTCCAGCACCAGGGCGCCGTCCTCGCGGTCGAAGGCCTGGGCGATGTGGAAGACGAAACCCGGGACGCATTCCAAGAGCTGCGGCCGGGCACTGGCCTGCTGCCCGGCGCGCGGGATGAGGAGCGCCTGCATCGGCCGCTCCGTGGCGATGCGCAGAGAGCCGATCGGGGTCTTGAGCCCGAGCAGGGCGCGGGGCACATCGTAGTCCGCCTGGGGC
>JBAPYD010000314.1:0-2691 GCA_049284555.1 Chromatiaceae bacterium
ACATTGCCCTGGTCGGTCACGCCGGCTCGGGAAAGACCACCTTGGTCGAGGCCCTGCTAGCCGCCACGGGGGCGATTCCCGCGCCGGGCAGCGTCGCCAAGGGCACCGCCGTGTGCGACTTCGACCCGATCGAGAAGGAGCTGCAACATTCCCTGGATTCGGCCATCGCCAGCTTCAATGCCCAGGGCAAGCACATCAATCTGATCGACACCCCGGGCTATCCGGACTTCCTCGGACGCGCGATCTCGGTTCTGCCGGCCGTGGAGACGGCCGCCATCGTGATCAACGCCCAGGCGGGGATGGAGTCACTCACCCAGCGGATGTGGAACGCGGCCGATAACCGTTCCCTGTGCCGCATCATCATCGTCAATCAGATCGACGCCCCCGGCGTGGACCTCGCGGATCTCACCAACCAGATCCGCGAGGCCTTCGGGCCCGAGTGTTTGCCCATCAACCTGCCGGCGGGGGGCGGCTCCCGGGTCATCGACTGCTTCTTCAAGCCCAGTGGCGAGGCGACCGACTTCTCCTCGGTGGAGGAGGCCCACGGCCAGATCGTCGATCAGGTCGTGGAGGTGGACGAGGACCTGATGGAGCTCTACCTGGAGCAGGGTCAGGAGCTGGAGCCCTCCCAGCTCCACGATCCCTTCGAGGCGGCCCTGCGGGAGGCGCACCTGATCCCCATCTGCTTCTGCTCCGCCCAGACGGGGGCCGGCATCCCGGAGCTGATCGACATCCTGGTGCGCCTCATGCCCAACCCCGCGGAGGGTAATCCGCCGCCCTTCATGAAGGGCGAAGGGGCGGAGATGGAGCCCGTGAGCGTCGCCCCGGACCCCTCGAAGCACGTCCTTGCCCACTGCTTCAAGGTGATCAACGACCCCTTCCGGGGCAAGCTCGGCATCTTCCGCATCCATCAGGGGCGCATCACGCCCGCAAGCCAGCTCTTCATCGGCGATGCGCGCAAGCCCTTCAAGGCGAACCACCTCTACCGGCTCCATGGGAGCGAGCTCATAGAGGTGCAGGAAGGGGTGCCCGGCGACATCCTGGCGGTGGCCCGAGTGGACGATATCCACTTCGACGCGGTGCTCCACGACTCCCATGACGAGGACAACCATCATCTCAGCAGCATCGAGTGTCCTATGCCCCTGTTCGGACTTGCCGTAACAACCGCCAAGCGCGGCGACGAGCAGAAGCTCAACGATGCCCTCCACAAGCTCCAGTCGGAGGACCCCTGTCTGCACGTGGAGCATCACGCCTCGACCAACGAGACCATCATGCGCGGCCTCGGCGAGCTGCATCTCAAGGTGCTGCTGCGCCGGCTGTCGGAGCAGTTCCATGTGGAGGTGGAGACCCACCCGCCGAGCATCCCCTACCGGGAGACCATCACCGGCAAGGCGGAGGGGCATCACCGACACAAGAAGCAGACCGGGGGGGCCGGACAGTTCGGCGAGGTCTTCCTGCGGGTGGAGCCCCTGGAGCGGGGGGCCGGCTTCGAGTTCGAGGACGCCACCGTGGGCGGCTCCATCCCCGGCAACTTCATCCCCTCCATCGAGAAGGGGGTGCGGCAGGTGCTCGCCGACGGGGCCGTCGCGGGCTACCCGATGCAGGACGTCAAGGTCATCGTCTACGACGGCAAGCACCACCCCGTGGACTCCAAGGACATTGCCTTCGCCACCGCGGGCCGCAAGGCCTTCCTCGATGCCGTGGACAAGGCGCGGCCGGTGATCCTGGAGCCCATCGTCAAGATCCGGGTGGTGGCACCCGACTCCTGCATGGGCGACCTGGCGGGCGACCTGTCGAGCCGTCGCGGGCGCATCAGCGGCAGCGAATCCAAGACCCGCGGCCGTATCGCCATCGACGGGGAGGTGCCGCTGGCCGAGCTCAACGGCTACGACCAGCGCCTCAAGGCCATCACCGGTGGCGAGGGGACCTACTCCATCGAGCTCAGCCACTACGAGGCCGTGCCGGGCAGCATCCAGAAGCAGCTGGCGGACGCCTATCAGCGCAGCGAGGAGTAGCCCAGTCCGGGCGGTCGGCGTCCCCGTCGCCGACCGCCTTTCCTGGTGTCCCTAGGCTATCCCGGGAGCACCAGGCGGGGGCGGGGCCAAATCCAGCGGAGCCGCCAGATCCGGGGTGTGCAAAACGCCAGGCGGCAGGGGCGATGCGTCCGCGACCAGGGCTTCGAAGCTGGGAGGGCCCACGTGTTGGAGGGCAGCCCTGCGTCGAAGGTGCCGCGTGGGACCGGCCGACGCGGCACCGGGACTTACGGCGCCTCTCAATCGGTCTCGATGACGCCAACGCCAGTGACCGCGAACGAGGCCCCGCCGGGGTTGGTGACGAAGACGATGGGGGCCAGGCACGGTTCGGATAGGTCGAGCATCGCCTCGATCTTGGCATCCCCATTCTTGGGATCACCAATCGTAACCTCGGGGCCGTTGGCCGTGCTGATGTTGTCTACTTCTACCATCCCATCGACGACGGTCAGGCAGCTGACGACGGCCTTGAAGTAGGGCGCCGGGTTGCAGGCCACGCCTCCACAGGACGGCGGGACATCCGTCTCCGGGATGACCAGACCCATCACTTCCACCTCGAGCTTGCCGTCGTCCTTGAGCTCCCCCTTCGCGCTATCGAGCACCCAGGGTAACCCGCCGCCGTTGATCCCGCGGATGGGATTCGCACCCCCCAGGAATGGTC
>JBAPYD010000315.1:0-3799 GCA_049284555.1 Chromatiaceae bacterium
AAGGTGATCTCGGCCGGGCACCAATCGGGTCCGGCGGCACTGCGCACGATATCGATGATCCCCCCGATCACCTTCCACTCGGCGAACCCGACAAAAGGACTGTTCTGAAAGCCCAGTACTTCGCACACCACGCGTCGATCGATGCCTTCACGGCGGATGTCAATCCTTACGGCGCTGTTTTCCCGGTGCACCTGGTTGGACAGGGCCTCGATGCGGGAAAGTCCGGTGGGAGCCCCGATCACCGCGCGTTGTACATCGGCATGGAGGGTACTGAGCGAAGCCGCGCGGCCCGCGAGGAAGCCTAGCTCCATGATTCCGACCTCACGGCTTGAGCGCCAAACCCAGTCGATGGCGTGAGGCAAGCTGACGTAAGCGTCCGGGATTTGTTCAATGAATACAGGGAGCTGTGAGCGCTCCAGCGCTCGCTCGACGGGCACGCCGGCGTCTCGGAGGACTCCGATATAGTGGATCAGATGCTGCGCCCGAACGACGGGGATATTCATGTCGGTGTCTCCGTGGTGGGCTCGGACGCGGACGCTCCCCGCGGATTGGAAGTTCCGGGGACTGAAATTACGGTGGCAAATTACGGGGACTGGCAAATTACGGGGGGCAAATTACGGGGACAGTGCGGCCTGGCAAGGCCGCGTGATCTAGCGGGTGGGAATCCCGCCTGGGTAATCGTGCGCCGCGAGCTCAGTATCGAGCCTTGCGGTGTAGCTGGCAACAGACGCATCGATGCGTAGGCGCGAAAGCAGGCGAGGTGCAAGGGTAACGGGTGGAGCCGACCTTGAAGGTGTTGAGCCCCGAAAAGAATTTGTCGGGAGTGCTGACGGGTTTGTCCCTCCGGCAGGCAACAACCGGTGTCGCGTTGTGGCGAGCGGCATCGGTACTCCCCGGGGTCCGAGGCCGTGTCGAGCCTGAGATCGAGAGCACGTGGTAACCAGGGAGATCCCTGCATCGGTCCGCTGGGGAGGCGGGCACCTGTGAACAAGTGTAAGAAGCGAGGACACGGGCAGAGGTGTAGGGAAGTCGGAGCCATTCATAGTAGCGATGAAGCCTGGTAATTCGGGCGGAGTGAAGGGGTGGCGGTTTGAGACAACGCGAGAGTGAAACACGGCCCTACGCTGAGAGGACTCTGATCCGTGACAAGCAAGCTTGAGCGTTTCACACTGAAGGCGCGCGAGGAGCCGCGGATGCGGTTCACCGCCCTGATGGGTCTGTTGTTCGACCCCGCGGGCCTGCGCGAGAGCTTCGAGCGCCAGGATGGACGCAAGGCGCCCGGAGTCGATGGGGTAAGGAAAGAGGACTATGCAAAGGGCTTGGAGGCGCGACTGGAGGACCTGACGGCGCGCCTGCGCCGATTGGGCTACCGGCCGAAGCCGGCACGGCGGACCTACATCCCGAAAGGGGACGGTCGCCACCGGCCACTGGGGGTGCGAGCTTCGAGGACCGCTTGGTTCAAGACCGGCTCAGTGGCATCCTGCAGGCCATCTGGGAGCCGGAGTTTTGTGACTGCTCATACGGCTTTCGACCTGGGCGCGGTGCACACGATGCCCTGCGCCGCCTGGCCGAGGCTATCACCAATGGGCGGACGCAGTGGGTTGTCGAGGCCGACATCAAGGGCTTCTTCGACCATCTCTCACACTCCCACCTGCTGCGTTTCCTGGAGCACCGCATCGGCGATCCCAACCTGTTGCGGATCGTGCAGCGGTTTCTGAAGGCCGGGGTCATGGAAGACGGCGCACTCGCGGCGAGTGAGGAAGGCGCCCCGCAAGGGGGATTGGTCTCACCCGTGCTCAGCAACATCTACCTGCACTACGTGCTCGACCTATGGTTCGAGAAACGCTTTGCCAGGGGCTGCACGGGCAACGCCTACCTGATCCGCTACGCCGACGACTATGTCGCCTGTTTCGAGTATGAAGCCGACGCCCGCGCCTTCCTCGCGGCGATGACCGAGCGGCTGGCTGAATTCGATCTGGAGATCGAGCCCAGCAAGACGGCGCTGCTGCGTTTCGGCAGCCAGTGTCTGGGGCAAACAGCCGCCGCTGCCCAGGGACCACGGACCTTCAGCTTCCTCGGCTTCACCCACTATGTGGGCCGCAGCCGGCGGGGGCGCTTTGTGGTCGGGCGACAGACCGAGGGCAAACGGATGCGCAAGAAGCTGGCGAGCTTGAATGAGCACCTGCGGCGCCTGCGCAGCGAGGGGGCTGACGCTATGGTGGCCTTCCTCACCCAGCACCTACGCGGTCATATCCAGTATTACGGCGTCAGCGGCAACAGCCGCGGGGTGGCCAGCTATGTCCACTTCGCCACCGACCTGCTGTTCAAATGGCTGAATCGGCGCAGTCAGCGCCGCTCGCTGACGTGGAAGCGTTTTACTGCGGTCATTCGCCCTCTGCTCCCGACGCCCAGAATCGTCCATGACCTCTATCCCATCCCTTGGTGGAAGACTCAATCTGGGAGCCGGATGGGGTAACACTCCAAGTCCGGTTCTGCGAGGAGTCGGGAACGAGCCGACGTATGGCAGAGATATTGTGGCACCGCCGGGAAACCAGGCGGCAACAGAAAACACCAACCTCTGTCTACTCGGCGGCGAGGACCCGGCTTACTCTCCGTGTCCGGAACTCATTCCGCGCCGAAGCCGGAGAACAGATCGCGGGTGCGAGTGTCTTTGCTCCGCTTGGGGATAGAGCGAGGCGCCGCAAGCGGATGATCCCCGGCCCGACCGCCGGACTCCCTGCCGGCGATCGGACCCGCGGCGAATCGGTCTACCAGACCTGGCCGGGGTTGTTCTCAAGCTGGCGCATCACCGCCTCCGTGGACTTCTGCAGGCTCAGCGACTCGGCCCGTTGGCGCGGCGGCCATTCCTGCAGGCTCTTCATGTGCTCGGCGAGAATCCCTTGTGCGGGCACCAGGGTCCACATCTTCTGGGCCAAGAACTTGCGGCCGATGTAGCCCCATTCGTGGGAAAGGGGGTCGAAGCGCTCCATGGGGTCCATGCGCAGGTTGAACAGAAAGGGCGCCGACGGATAAACGATTGGGTCCCACCACAGCCCGTTCTCCTTGACCCCGAACAGCATCTTCCAATCGCCCACGCGCACGCCGGTGAGGGTCGCCTCGTCGTAATAGAAGTACTCCCGACGAGCGGACTGGTCCGTCTTGCCGGTCCACAGATCGAGATTGTCGTAGCCGTCCAGGTGCACCTTGTAGGTCATGCCGCCCATCTCGGCGCCCTGGAGCAGCTTGTCCTTGAGGTCCGGCTCGCCCGCGGCTGCGGCCAGCGTGACGAACAGGTCTTCATGGCTCTGGATGGCGTTGGAGACGCTGCCCGAAGGAATCTTGCCGGGCCAGCGGACCAGCATCGGCACCCGCACGCCGCCCTCCCAGGTCGTGCCCTTCTCGCCCCGGAAGGGCGAGTAGCCGCCGTCCGGCCAAAACATCAGCTCGTAGCCGTTATCCGTTGAGTAGATCACGATGGTGTTGTCGGCAACCCCCAGGTCGTCGAGCTTCTTCAGCAGCGCGCCGATCTCCGCGTCGTGCTGGATCATGCCGGCGCGGTAAACATCGGTCTCGGGGCGCCCCTCGTCGACGGCCTTCTGCATGAACTGCGTGGGTACGTGGGTCCAGATGTGCATCCGGGTGGGGTTGAACCAGACGAAGAAGGGTTTGTCTTCCTTGACGCTGCTCTCGATGAAGGTCTCGGCCGCCTTCAGGAACTCGCCGTCCACGGTCTTCATGCGCTCGCGGGTGAGCGCACCGGTGTCCTCGCAGCGCTGCTTGCCCATCCGGCCGAACTTCG
>JBAPYD010000316.1:0-6092 GCA_049284555.1 Chromatiaceae bacterium
CCGGATCCCGCGAGACCACAGCTCGACCAGGGCGCGCACGCCGAGGACGTGAAGGCACGGCAGGAGACCCTTCGACCCCTCGACGGCCCCGACGGCCTCGGTGCTGGCTCTGCCGCAGACCGCGAAGGCGGTCGGCAGGCCGTCCCCTTGGACAACCGCGGGCGCGTGGTGCCCCAGGATCGCCCCCTCCGGACAGACCGGCACGCACAAACCGCACCCGTCGCAGCGCCCGGTGTCGATTCCCAGTCGCTCGTCGTCGATCACCCAGGCACGCGTCGGACAGGCATCCACGCAGGCGCGGCAGGTCGCCTGCTCCATGAGGGAGTGGACACAGCGCGCCGCGATGACCTCCGGTAGCAGGGGATCCCCCAGCTCGGACCATGCGGACGCGGACCCCACAGGCATCACCAGCCGGGCGCGACGCCTGGCAAGTAGGGCCCCTCGACCTGGACGGGCAGGCGCGCGACGGGCGCTGTCCGGCCCTCGACCTCCTCCGCGGTCGGTCGCGGGGTCCCGAGCAGCTCCGCGAGCAGATCCCGCAGCTCATCGAGATAGGCCGCCGTCAGGAGGGCGAGGCCCGCGTAGAACCGGGTCTCGCATCGCCCGGCGACCCGCTCGGCGAAGCGGTCGATCCAGCGCAGCAGGTGCTCGTCCATGAAGCGCGCCGCCTCGTCGAGTGTCCCAGACTCCGCGGCCCCCTCGAGCAGGTGGGCCAGGAAATGCAGCTCATGGACCAGGTGATCGTCGCTGCGCTTGCGCCAATCCTCCACCCCGAGCCCGTGTCGCCGGTACCAGACGCGCACCCGGAACATGGGCTCCTGCATGGCGAGATTGTCCTCGTCCAGCCAGACCGACTCACAAGGCGAGGCACGCAAACCGTAGGTGAGATAGATATCGGCGTAATCGGCGGCGAGGCGGTCGAGGGTCGCCTGACACAGCTCCGTCGGGATCTCCGTCAACCCCTCGCGGAGCAGACCCAGGGCCTGTGACGCCCGCTCTCCCCGAAGCCTGAGACCGAGAAAGTCCTCGTAACAATCGCGCCAGAGGGCGTGGATCAGCTCCCTGTCGAGCTCGCGATCATGGAGCAGGGCGAGGGCAAGCAGATCCTGAGCGGTCTCCGCACAAAGGCGATCGAGCATCGGGACCCGGGTCCGGGTCTCCTCGGGGACGGCCTTCATTTCTCCACCTTGCCCTTGCTGTGGGGCACGAAGACGATTGACGGGTTGGTCAGCTCGGGGTTGGCGAAGTTCTTGACCGCGCGCACCGGCTCCTCGTGGGGTCCGATCGCCTTCGTGGCATACCGGTTCTCGCGCAGGAGATCGATGGGGCCAATGTCCAGGACCCGCATCATGCAGGCCATCACACAGTAGGGCTTTCGGCCCGCCTCGATCTCGTCCACGCAGAGGTTGCACTTCGAGACGATGTTCTGCTCGGGGATGAACTGCGGCGCCCCATAGGGACAGGTCGCCTCGCAGCGGCGGCAGCCGATGCACAGCGTCGAGTCGATGTCGACGATCCCGTTGTCCTTGCGCTTCCAGATCGCCCCGGTCGGGCAGGCCGGAAGGCAGGCAGGCTCCGCGCAGTGGTTGCACGAGGTGTTGACCTTGTAGGCGTAGACCTCGGGATAGGTCCCGCCCTCGACGTACTGGACGCGCCGAAAGCGCGGTCCCGGCGGCAGTCCGTTCTTGTCCTTGCAGGCGATCTCGCAGGCCCGGCAGCCGATACAGTCCACGTTGTTGTGGACGAAGCCGAGCTGCATCTCCGGTGTCACCGGCGTATAGACCTCCCGCTTGCGCCGCTTGATGGCCTCCTTGATCTTCCCCTGGTCTTTTTCTTCAGCCATGGATCGATCCTCCGGAACCGTTAGAGCTCGCGCCTGAAGACGTGGGAGCGGGAGGTGGCAAGCTTGTCCCAGCCAGGCCTGTGCTCCAGGTTGCTCTTCTTCATGCTGCACAGGACCGTGTTGTAGGCGAAGGCACCTGCCGGACTCGGCTCATCGAGGGTCAGCATGTCCGGGTTGCCCCCCCGGTCCACACCGTTCTCGTCCAGATCCAACCAGGCCCCCTCGTGTAGGACCAGCACGCCGGGCATGCAGCGTTCCGTGACGTAGGCCGGCACCACCACCCGCCCGCGCTCGTTGAAAAGCTCGACCGTGTCACCGGTCTTGATGCCGAGCCTCGCCGCATCCGAGGCATTGATCGTGACCTCCTGCTCATAGGTCTCGCGCAGCCAGGAGCAGTTGTTGAAGATGGAATGGGTTCGCCATCGCGGATGGGGCGATATTAGGTGGTAGGGGTACTGGGCCGTCTTCGGGCTGTTCAGGGACTCCCAGGGCTCGATCCATTTCGGGATCGAGGGGATGTGGTAGCCGTACATGGTCTTGGTCCAGTCGGTGATCTGGGCCAGCTGGGAGGACAGGATCTCGATCTTGCCCGATGGCGTCTGGAAGGCCGCGCCCTTCTCGATCTGGTCGCGGAAGGCGACGTGGGGCCGATCCAGCTTGAACTTGTAGACCCCACGTTGTTTGAACTCATCCCAAGGCATGTCCACGTGCTGGTGGGCCATGACCTTGGTTTCCCACCATTCCCTCAGATAGGCCTCGTCCACCGGGTCCGGATTGAAGAAGTAGCTGCGGTCGGCCTTGGGGTTGTAGGTCTTTCCGAACCGATCACCCATGCCGGTCTTCAAGCCGATGCGGTAGGCCAGCTCCGTGAAGATCTGGAAATCGGTCTTCGACTCGCCCAGAGGCTCGATGACCTTGGGGCGATGGATGTAGTAATGGCCCTTGTACCAGGGCAGGGCCACGTCGTGGCGCTCGAAGTGGGTGGCCACCGGCAGCAGCACGTCCGCATAGAGCCCGGAGGGGGTGATGGTGGAATCCATGCACACCACCAGCTCCAGCTTCTTCATCGCCTCGATTTCTTTATTGATGTTGGTGAGCTGGTTGAACCAGTCCGAGCCCTGCCAGAAGATGCCCTTGATGTTCGGAATAACCCCGTCCATCTGGTCTTCCCGCGGCCAGAGCCCGATCTCCTCGCGGCTGACGTTCGGGTAATTGAGCACACAGTGGGCCCACCGATCCGACTTGATGGCGGCAAACCAGATGTTGGCGTACTGGTCGTACGGGTAGGCAACCGCCTCGGCATGCCAGGCCTTACCGACCCCCTCGGCGGAGCCACCGAGGATGCCGATGTTTCCGGTCATGGCCTGAAGCGCCGCCGCCATTCGGTTGTACTGCTCGCCGTAGGAGTTGCGGCCGGGGGCCCAGGAGGCCTTCAGGGCGGCCGGCTTGGTGGTTGCGTACTGGTGGGCGAGCTTGCGGATGTCCTCGGCCGGAACCCCGCAAATGGAGGCCGCCCAGTCGGGCGTCTTCGGCTGACCATCGTAGGCGCCGAGGATGTAGTCTCTGAAGTTCTCCTGGCCGTTGGGGCTCCCCGATGCCCAGACCGGCATGGTCCCGGCGTCCATGCCCTGACAGAACCGATTGATGAAATCCTGGTCCTGCAGGTCATTGGTGAAGATGTAATGGGCCATGCCCGCCATCATGGCGGCATCCGTGTTGGGCTTGATGGGGATCCACCAGGCGTCGTAGCAGGCGGCGGAGTCGGTGTACTGCGGATCCACGAGCACAAACTTGCAGCCCCGCTGCTTGGCGAGCCGCATGTAATAGAAGGTGTTTCCGCCGTGAAAGGTGTAGGCCGGGTTCCATCCCCACATGATCATGAGCTTCGAGTGGGCGAAGGCGTCGTCCTCGTTGCCGTCCTCGATGGTGCCGAAGGTCCAGCGGGAGCTTGAGGTTGTGCCCTGATAGGACGGGACCGACCAGGAGCTGGTGCGACAGCTGAACATCCCGAGAAAGCGGCCGAGCAGGCCCTCGATCTGATCGGACTTGTGCAGGACGCCGTAGGAGGCCCCGGCGTAGCTCTGATCGAGTAGGGCGGTGCTCCCGTAGTTCGCCTTGATCTCGATCATCTTGTTCGCGACGTATTCCAGCGCCTCCTCCCAGCTGATGCGCTTGAACTTGCCCTCGCCCCGCTTTCCGACCCGCCCCATCGGATAGAGCAGGCGCTCCGGGGAATAGAGCCGCTGGCGATAGGACCGGCCGCGGAGACAGCCGCGAATCTGGGGCTCCTCCTCGGTGTCCTTGCCGAAGAACCCGTCACGCTGATAACGCCCGTCGTCCGTGGAGAGCCGGACGATCACGTCACCCTTCTTGTGGGCCACGAGCATGTGGCGCGAGCCGCAGTTGTGGGCGCAGCTCGTCACCACGGTCTGGAGCTCGTCGTCACGCGGATAGGGCTCGTAGGCGAACGCCTTGGCGTCCCCACTCTTGATGAGCCCGCCAGCCCCCAATGCCGCGGCTCCCGCCGCGGTGGATTTCAGGAAGCTTCGCCGGGTCAGATTGAGGCGGGAATCCAGGCAGGGGAAGTCGTTGTGATCGTTCATGTCTGGGTACCCTATGGCTCGGCGCCTTGGCCGTTGGTTTGCGGTTGAGTCTGGGGCTCGGCTGGCGCGGCCTCCGGCCGCGGGGTCGGCGCCTGGGGTGGCGTGGAGACGCCGACGAGGAAGCGGGGCTCCGACTCCGTTGGGCGGCCCTTGGCCCAATCGGGCACTGCCGTCGCCATGGTCGGCCAGGGATGGCGCGGATAGGGATAGCTGATCCGATACCAGGGACGGCCGCCGTGGCACCCGAAGCAAACGTCCTCCTTGTCCTTGGCCAGGGCCTCGATGGCCTGGGGCTTCAGATAGTTGACGTTGTGCCGGTTGGTCCGGAAGGTCACGTGACAGAGCAGGCAGTTGTTCTGGAAGGCGTGTCCGTATTCGAGCCAGGGTCCGGGGACGCCCATGTTCTGATAGGGAAACTGTCCGTGGCACAGGAGGCAGATGTTGGGATCGACGTGCTTGCGCTGGGTCAGGGTCGGATCACCACCGGCGTGCGACATCGCCGTTTCCTCCCGCGGATCGTTCCCTTGGTGACAGGTATTGCACTTGAGGTCCATCACCTGCTTCGCGTAGTCGGTCACCAGGTGGCGACGGTGAAAGGTGTCCTCCTCCCCCTCGTAGGTATCGAGGGTCTCGTACCATGCCAGCACCTCACTCGCCTTGACCCCGGCGGGGGACTCCTCGCGAACGCGCTTCTCCAGCACCTCGGCATGGCAGGCGAGGCACTGCGCGTCGCTGGCGGTCTCGGCCGCGGGCCTGAAATGCAGCGGGTGCCAACGGGCCTGCTCATAGGTAAGGCCCTGGGGGATCTGGGTGTCCGCCTGCACAGACACACCAACCAGCGCAAGCAGCATCGCCAACAGGCTGGCCTTGGACATGAGGAAACCTCCGGAAGGTGGACGGCTCGGTCCCTCGGCCCTGTCTCCCGTCCCTGTCAATCGTTCGCTGGGTCGCCCTGGGTCGTCGCGTCGAACGACCTGGTGGCTGGTCAGGACCCTCAGGAGCCGGCGCGACCCGTTACCTCGCCTGCCGACCCCGCCACTCGATCTCGCGTCCCTGGATAAAAAGGCAGCACCTCCCTGTGCTGCTCAGACCTCAACCTAGCCCGGTAGGAACGTCGGATCGATCATTGCGCCGGCGGAGTCCAACCGGACATGCCGCCCATACCGCCCATGCCGGACATGCCACCCATTCCGCCCATGCCGGACATGCCACCCATTCCGCCCATGCCGGACATGCCACCCATTCCGCCCATTCCGGACATGCCGCCCATTCCGGACATACCTCCCATGCCGGCGGGTACCCAGACCCAGCCGCCCATGCCGCTCATTCCGCTCATTCCGCTCATGCCGCCCATTCCGGACATGCCACCCATTCCGGACATGCCACCCATTCCGGACATGCCGCTCATACCAGACATACCCGTGAACGGATAGAAGAAGATCTGGCCTTGGGGCGTGATCTGGAAGTAGCCGCCCATGCCGCCCATGCCGCCCATGCCGGACATGCCGCCCATGCCGGACATGCCGCCCATGCCGGACATGCCACCCATGCCGGACATGCCACCCATGCCGGACATGCCGCCCATGCCGGACATGCCACCCATGCCGGACATGCCGCCCATGCCGGACATGCCACTAGGCACCCAC
>JBAPYD010000317.1:0-3191 GCA_049284555.1 Chromatiaceae bacterium
GGTGGGCCCCAGCCGCAACCTGGCCAAGGCCAACGATGCGCTCCAGGGCATGGCGGACCGCGTCACCCGCCTGGCGCAGCAGCACACCTACTTTGCGGCCACGTAGCTCTTGGCCAACCGAGGTCAGGCCATGCTCGAGGCCTTCGGGCGCCCAGCCCGATTGCCGTAGACAGCTCCCTCAGCAGCGGAGGCCCGCTCCGCGGGGCGACCGGCTTACAGAAGCTTCACCAGGGCGGCAATGGCAGCCACCTGGGCAAGCATGAGGGGGACGATCCACTTGAGGAGATCGGCCTTGGTGTGAGCAATGTCCGCCTTCAACTCCGCCCGCACCTGCTCGATCCTCGTGATCAACTCTGCCCGGATCTTCTCGATTTCCTTCTGCAACCGCAACTCCGATTCCCGCACGTGTCCCTGGGTCGCGAGCCCCGGCAGGTGCGGATACCGCTCTTCCAGGCGCTCGAAGGCCTCCGCGATCAATTTCGCGCGGCTTCGGTCGTCTGGCGCTGACGCGAGCGCCTCGTACAGCTCAACGGCAGTCATCATGCCAGCACTCTGCCATTGCTGACGCCCGGCTTCAACTGCCTCCTCTGTGTCCGCTATGGCAGCCCCACTGTGGAAGGCCCGCTTGGCGGGCCGACCAAACCGAGCGCCACCAGCCAAGATGGCGGCGCAGAGCGCCCCTCCCACAGAGAAGCCCGGAGACGCAGGACCGCCTCCAGACGGCTATCCGGAAGCTGCCTGCACAAGTGCGGGGCTATCGCGCTCCGGCGGCGCGATGGTGCGATCCTCCACGACGCTGCCGTGCTCCATGTGGATCAGGCGGCTACCCGCGGGGGGGTCCGCCGCCCAACGCGCCCACCGCCGAGCGATGACGACCGACACCTCCAGCTCGACCGATCCCTCAAGGTGGGGCCCCGGTTGGCGCTCGAGAGTGATCGCGGCCACCCTCAAGGCTCTGCGCCTGAGCGGGCTGGGCGGCGCGTCTACCTCTTCACCAACCGCCAGGGCGAGAACGCCCTCACCCTCGCCGCCACCAGCCTCGCCGAGCACCTGCGCGAAGGCGCCGCCCGCATTCTGAGCCAGGAGCGCATCACCGATCGCGCGGTGGCCCAACTGCTCGGGAACATCGTGCCAGCGAAGTAGACTGGCGCAAGCGTAGCGGTGGCACCGGCGCCAGGCCGACCGCTCGATCGTCGCGTCGCCCATGATCGAGCCAAAGGCCCGCAAGGGGGCCGAGAAGCTCGGCATCGCGCCCTTCAGCGACTCCTCTGACGTGCCGGTGTCCGGCGACCAGGAAGCATGGCGCGGCCGTGTGACGATCCGGTCTGGGTGTCGTGAGTCCGTCGCTGGGGCCCCTGTGCCTATGGATCACCCGCGAGCATCCAGTCCGCCGCATGGTGCAAGGTGATGCTGGGAGGGATATTGACGGCAGCGGGGATATCGAGCGCGATGAGGTTCAGGGTGGCCGCCGGATGGTGCGGCGCAACGGCATGAAGCGCGCGGATCTCGCGCTCGCGCGTCATCGGGTCGTCCAGGCTCGCACAAACTTGGATCAACTGTTCAGCTCCCGACGGGTGCCGGGCCAGGAAATCGACCTCCAGCCCCCCGGAGGTATGGACGTAGGTGATGTCCGCCTGGCGGCGATCCAGCTCGAGGAGCACGGCGGTTTCTAGGGCATGGCCGAGATTGGACTTGCCGGAGCGATCGAAGATCGGGATCAGGCCGGGGTCGATCGGGTAGGCCTTGCGCGGGTTCACCATCCGGCGTCGCTCCGAATCGGTGGCGATCGACAGGGTCCGTACGAGGAAGGTGTCCTCCAAGTGGGCCAGGTAGCTGTGCAAGGTGTCCTTGGCGACGGCGATGCCCTGGGACTTCAGGTCGCCGTAGAACCTGTTGACGCTGAAGGTGCCCGCGGCGTTACCCAGGAGCTGGCGGACCATCCAGCGCAGGGCGATTGGATGGGAGACGGCGTGGCGCTCGATCACGTCCCGCAGCAGGGCGACATCCACGTAGCTTTTCAGCAACTCGTGCCGGTCCCGTCCATCCAGGCCTTGCGCCTCAGGAAACCCGCCGCTGACGAGGTAGCCGCGCACGTCCTTGTCCAGGGTCGAACGCTCGGCCTTGGTCAGCCGGGCTACGGGCTGCCGCGGTTCACGGTCTTGGTGGCGAAGATACTCGCGGAAGCTGAACGGGTAGATGGTCGCCTCGAGGGCGCGCCCACGCATACTGGTGGCGACCTCACGGGACAGGAGCTTCGCCGAGGAGCCGGAGAGGAACAGGTCGATCTGCTCCGTGTCGAGCAGGCGGCGGGCAAAGGCCTCCCAGCCGGGGACGACCTGGATCTCGTCGAGAAAGAAGACGGCACGCCGACGATCCCGCCAGTCGGGATTCAGGCGGTAGTATTCCTCGACAATCAGGTTGAGATCGGGCGCGGCCATGTCCGCCAGCCGCTCGTCCTCGAGGCTCAAATACAGCAGGCCGTCCCGCCCAATCCCCGCCGCCTGGCGCTCCGCCAGCACCTGCCACAGAAAGCAGGTCTTGCCGACGCGGCGCATGCCGATGACGGCGATCGCCTTTCCCGCAATCCTCGGGAGCCGGATATCGCGCCGGGTCAGCGTCGGCGGCGGGGCGGCGAGGCTGTCGACAATCTTCTGCCGAATCACATTGCGATACATACCTTCCATGGCGGACATTATACCCTTCCATTGTCCCTTTAAAAAGGATATACGAGGGAACAGGTCTTGCCGTCCCACGCCCTTCTGGTTGAGGTCTCCCGAAGCCTGACCCGGGTCGTTGGAGCGTTCAGCGGCGCGCTCGGAGTACGCCCGTGAGGGCACCTCATCATGGTACCGAGATCCCCGGCTGGAGCTTCGCGGTCTGTGCGGCGGAAACGCCGCGCCTTGAGCTCGGAGGGAGGGGAGGCGCTCGCCTTCCCTATCCCTATCAGACCGGCAGCCCTCGCCAGGGAAGAGGTGAGCAGCCGCGCTCATCCGGGAGGCCGCTTGGCGGAAGGCCCCCTCTGTGGAAGGTAATCCTGTGAGAGTTGACTTGGTGGTAAGTGATCCAGTTACAGGTGACCTGGTAGAAGGTGATGTTGTGGGAGGCCCGCTCCGCGGGGCGCCCCGGCCTCTAGGCACCAGCCAAGGTCAGATGACCTGATCTCCGCCCCTCGGTCTTTTGTGTCCACTCAG
>JBAPYD010000318.1:0-9128 GCA_049284555.1 Chromatiaceae bacterium
CTCCTGTGCGCCCTGGCCCTGCGGGAGGGCTTCCTGCCCGGTGGGGTCGGCACGCGAACGCCCGACCCTGAGATCGGGATCCCTTACCTGCTGCAGAACCTCGACAGGCCACCGAGGCGCATCTTGAGCAACTCCTTTGGGTTCGGGGGCTCCAACTGCAGCCTGGTGTTGGGGCGGGCGGCCTGATCGCGATGACGGGGGTAGCGCTCGAGGGCTTCATCCAGGGCGTGGGCCTGATCGGCCCCGGCCTGACCGACTGGTCCCAGGCGCGCGACGTCCTGGCCGGTGTCACGCCCTATTGCCCCCAACCCACCCAGTACCCCGGCCCCGCCCGACTGCCCCCAGCCGAGCGGCGGCGGGCGAGCAAGATCGTCAAACTGGCCTTGGGCACGGGCCTCGAGGCCTGCGAGACGGCCGGGCTCGATCCTGCAACCCTGGCCTCGGTCTTTGCATCCTCCGGGGGAGACGGGCAGAACTGCCACGCCATCTGCGAGGCCCTGGCGAGCGAGGACCGGCTCATCTCGCCCACCCGCTTTCACAACTCGGTGAACAACGCCGCCGCCGGCTACTGGGACATCGCCACTGGCTCCATGGCCCCCGCTACGGTCGTGGCGGCCTTCGACGGCAGCCTCGCCGCCGGCCTCCTCGAGACCCTGTCCCAGGTTGTCGAGGAACAGCATCCGGTCCTGCTGATCGCCTACGACTCGGACTACCCGGAACCGCTGTACCGGGTCAGACCCATCCCGGATGGCCTCGGCACGGCCCTCGTCGTCACCCCGGCGCCGGGGGATAGGACCCTCGCCAGGATCCAGCTCAGCCCCACCCAGGAGGGGGTGACCCGGCTGGCGGAGCCGCTGCTCGAGGGGCTGCGGGCCTCGATCCCGGCGGCCCGTGTGCTGCCCCTCCTGGGAGCCCTGGCGCGCGGGGTCGGGGAGCGGGTAGTCCTCGATTATCTGGAAGACCTGCGCATCGCCCTGGAGGTCGAACCGTGGCCCTAGAACGGAAATGGATCCTACGGCACCGAACCCGCCAGGGGACCCTGTGCCTCCTGGATACCGAGGGCGGGCCGGCGGGCCCCTTGCCTCGAACACCGGATCGCCTTGGAGGCATCGTTTGAAACGGGCACTGGTCACCGGCGGAAGCGGGGGCATCGGCGCGGCGATCTGTCGCCGCCTGGCCGCCGACGGGTGCCATGTCTATGTGCACGCCCACCGGGGACTGGCTGCCGCGGAGGCTCTGGCTGCGGAGATCGTCGGACAGGGCGGTAGCGCCCGGGCCCTGGCCTTCGACGTCACCGATCGGGACGCCGCGGGCAGCCAGATCGATCGAGTCCTGGCGGACGGCCCAATTCAGGTCCTGGTGAACAACGCGGGTCTCCACGACGACGTCGTCTTCCCGGGCATGCGCATCGAGCAGTGGCATCGCGTGCTCGACGTCAACCTGAACGGCTTCTTCCACGTGACGCAGCCCCTGACGCTGCCCATGATCCGCACCCGCTGGGGCCGTATCGTCAACATCAGCTCCCTCTCCGCCCTGGCGGGAAATCGGGGCCAGGTCAATTACGCGGCGGCCAAGGGCGCGCTCAACTCGGCCACCAAGTCCCTGGCCCTGGAACTCGCCGGTCGGGGCATCACCGTCAATGCGGTGGCCCCGGGCATCATCGCGACATCCCTGAGCGAGGGCAGCTTCGAGCCCGAGATGATCGAGCGGCTGGTCCCCATGAAGCGGGCCGGGCGGCCGGAGGAGGTGGCCGACCTGGTCGGATTCCTCTGCTCCGAGCAGGCCGCCTATATCACCGGTCAGGTCATCAGCATCAACGGCGGAATCCCCTTGGGCTGAGCGCGCGCCCGAGGAGGTGGCGTGAGTCGCCCGTCCATCCCAACGCGAGCGGCACTCGCCGAATCCCGATCCCGGACACGTTCAGGCCCGCGCAGGGTAGCTCGTGGGATTCGAGGGCGGCCTCATCCCCGTCGCCCCGGCGCCAACGCGCATCAGGACCCGCTCGGACGAGCCGGCCCCTTCTGAGACCGTGAAGCTGTGACTGCGCAGATCGGCCTCGAGCGTCGCGGTCCCCTGCGGATGGCGCCAGCGGATGTGGACCTGGTGCGGCTCCGTCTCCAGAATCCGCATCTCACCCTGGAATGCGGGCGACAGGTTCCGAAAGCGGATGAGGTCGAGCTGGCTCGTAACCACTGGACGGCGAAGTCCCGCGTCGAGGTCGTCCAGGGTGAGCGTGGTCCGGTTGATCTCTTTGTGCCCGGCGGGACCACCGTTGTCCGCCGCCTCGTAATCGTTCTTCCCGGCGAAGAGATCCAGATACCAGACCTGGGGGACGCCCGGCATGAACATCTGAATGGCCCGGGCTAGGAGCAGCTTGTCCTCATCCTCCCCCAGGGCACTGAAGAAGGTGGCATTGACCTGGTAATAGGCGATCTGCTTGCCGTCGTGACCGAATAGATTCTTGACCCTGCCACCGCGGCTGATGATTCGCTCCATCGTGGCTTCGATCTGGTCGTTGTCCAACAGTCCCGGCCGCCATTCGCCACCGACCTCCTTCCCCCTAAGGTCGAGCACCGGGATGCCATCGTGGCAACCGAGCATATTGATGGTCTGCAGACCCTTCGCCTGAATCTCCCTGATCCATCTCAGCAAGGCCTCATTGGTGCCGCGATCGAGGGCGTCGATGACCAGACCCGGAAAAAAGAAGTCATAGATCGGAAAGCCTTCTTCCGCAACCTCGGCGTGAATACCGCTGCCGTATTCCGCGTGGACCTCCGGAAAGATGATCAGGTCGTACTTCTCGGCCATCCCCCGCAACCGTTTCAGGTAGTCCCAGGTGCCCGGCCGGTTGAAGAAGTTGGCCCTGCCGGGCTCCTTGTGTAGATAGGCGAACGCGTCCAGCCGGATGATCTTGGCGCCATGATCACGCAGCTTCCTCAGGGTCTCGTCGTAGAACTCCCAGACCAGCTCGGACCGGGCGTTCAGGTCCATCTGCCCGAGGTACTCGCGCTTGTGGCAGATGATGGAGAGCACCTCGTCCCTGTAATGGGACAGGTCCCCGAGATCGAGCTGCTCCAGATCCCCGTGTGCCTGGATGGCGTTCTGCACAGCGGCCGCAATGGCGGTCGCTTGCTCGATGTGAATACCCTTGATGCCCACGAAATCATGGGGCGCCATCTCCACGAACTTCACCTCCTGATAGAAGGTGTTCCAGTAGAGTCTGCGGGACCCATCGGGAAAGCACACGCGCAGGATCGGCAGTCCCGGCTTTCTCATGAAGAGCATCTGTAGATGCGTCTCATCCGGCCGAACGATGCCGTCTGGCCCCATGGTTCCGTGCTCGGACCAGAAGGCGTTCCAATCCAGGAAGAAATCCTTGTAGGCCGACTCGTCGCCCCGCCGCAACAGGTCCTGGAACTGGGGAGAGCGCACCGACAAGTGATTCAGCACCAGGTCCAGCTTCAACATGACGCCGAGGGCACGCAGCTCCTCCAGATCCTGCCGACTCACGAGCTGCTCGTTGATGTCGTAATCGATGATGGAAAAGCCCCGGTCCAGGTCGCTGTTGAAAAAGGTCGGCAGAATGTAGAAGAGCGAGAAGGCATCCTTGAGCTCGGGTCTTTTCAGTAGTTCCACCGTATCCGCAAGACAGGTCCCGATGCTCTCGGGGTAGGCATTCAGCATGACCCCTTTCGGGAGGGTGCGCGCCAGGGTGTGATGGTTCTTATTCATGGCTTCGGGCTCGTTGACGGCGCGTGTCCCTGACCCGCCTCCCTCTCTCAATCGGCGGTTGATGGCAGCTCCCCGCGATTGCCATTCAGATGCGCGTGGATGTGGATGAGAGGACGCGTGTGCGAGTCTCAGAAAACAGAACGGGCCTTGTCAACCCTTGTCGGACACCCATGCGAGGAGCAATGCTTTCCTTTTGAGCTGGAGCAAGACCCGGGGGAGAAAGGGACGCCGTCGAGCGGCACGACAACGCGGACTCGGGTCAAGGGACGGGCGCTCGTCCCCTAGTCCTCCTGGACCCGGGTCGATGACTCGCCGAGAACCCACGCGATGCCCAGCCCGACCGCCAGGTAGTGATCCGACTGGACCAAGGGACTGCCCTCGAAGACCGCGCCCTGGAGGCTGTCGTAACGGACAAAGGCACCCACCCAGTAGCTCGGGAAGCGCCTGGAGACGGCCGCGATGAGCTGCAGGCCCGCGTAGCCTGCCTCGGCCTCGTAGGCGGGGCGATCGGGCGTCGCATAGGCGGGGTCCACGGAGTAGAAATAGTCGTGGTATCGCCGGCTTCCGAAGATGGGACCGGCCAGGAGCCCAAGATTCCAGTCGGTGAGGCCGAGGGGATCCCGCAGGTCCAGGTTGAGACGGGGCGAGAAGGCCCAGCCGATGGTCCTGGGGCTCGACTCGACCGTGAGACCGAAACGCAGCGGCAGGCGCAGGTCGAGCTGTCGGCGCCGGTCCGGGGAGCGCCAGAGCCGCAGATCCAGGGAGGGACCCACCTCGACCGTGGGCTTGAGGTCCGGCATCCCCCGGCGGGGGGCATAGTCATCCCCGCTGACGGGCAAGGAGGCGGTGAGGCTGGTGTTGAGCTTGACCTGCTCCGTGTCGACGAAGACGCCGCGCACCCCGTCCCTGTCCGCCTTCAGAATCCTGCCACGGTAGATGGCATAGGGCAGAGGGAGTGGGTAATAGCGCACGTCGCTCGCCCCCCGGTAGGAGGGTGAGCTGATACCGGCAATGCCGATTCCCGCCTCCCAGAGGGGCAGATCCTCACATCGGCCGGGGCCAACCGCCGAGGCCAGGAGCAGGAGGCCGGCGAGGCCGGCGCGCGCGGGCACGATCTTCAAGGACAGGCTGTTCATGGGGTCTCGATTCGCAGGCCCGCGGTCGTTTCGATCTCCAGGAGGAGATCGGCCCGGCAGATGTCGGCCCGCAGGTAGACGGCGCGGAGCCCCGGGCCCAGCGCCTCGGTCAGGACCGCCCGCACCGCCTCCAGGTCCCCCGGGTCGCGCAGATAGACCTTGAGATAGAGCGACTCCGGGCGGAAGCCGGGGCCCTGGGCGGCGCCATTCGCCGCCTCCAGGACCGCCTGCAGATTCGCCAGAGTCTCCCGTGTCTGGGCCCCGACGTCCCCGGAATGACGGGTCTCGTGGCCACCGATGCTCGCCGTGCCGGAGAGGAACAGGACCTCCTGCCCGGGCAGCCGAAACAGGGTCGCCCGGGAGAAGGTGGGGCTTCGGGGACCGTAGGCGGCCGGGTAGTGGAAGGCGCTGACCTGTCTGGGATTCTCGATGGCGACGCCGGGCCGGCGCGCCGCCAGGAAGGCGATGCTCATGGGCTGGCCGGCAGCACCGAGGGCACAGGCCGCCGGGACGCCGTCGCTGAGGGAACGGCCCGAGGCCAGGAAGGCGTCCTGCCGGCCGGCATTGAACTGCCGGTAGCGCTCCACCCCCCTCTCCTCGCGGTTGATCTCGGCGAGGTAGTTCCAGGCCCGCAACAGGCTCGGGTAGCCGAGGGCGTCGATCAGGGCGAACAGTCGCAGGTAGCCCCGCTCGGCAGCACGCTGCAGGGGGGCAGCCGAGCCGACCCCGCTCACGCCCTCCGCCTCGGTCACGACCCCGAACAGGAGGTCGTCCGTGCGGCGATAGGCGATCCCCTCGGCGGTCCCCGCGGTGACGGGATCGGCGCTCAACCAGACCTCGCACAGATCCTCCGGGGCATCCAACCGGGGCGTATGGATGGAGGCGGTCGGCCAATCCGCCGCCTCCGGAGTGGGCGACCGACCTCCGTAGCAGACCTGGCCGAGGACCCCGGCCCTCCACCGCGCTCCCTGCAGATCGAGTCGGGACGGCTCGAGGTAAGCGACCGCGAGCGGACTTGGGGGGCTCATTGACCGACTGGCGTCTCCTGGGCGTCGAAGGTACGGAGGTTGAGTCTGCGCTGCCGCCACGCGCGGACCGAGCGACGCAGATCGAACAGGCAATGGAGGTAATAGACCGCCTTGAAGGCCAGGAGGGATCCCCAGATGGGGGTCTTGGCGTAGAGGTCGCCGGCCAGGACGGACAGCAGGGCCTCTCTCATCCGCAGCAGGTTGCGCGGACCCATGAAGAGGTCGCGCATGATGGGATTGGTGACCCGATAGATGAACCAGGAGAACTCCCGCGGGCCGTGCCGCATCAGGCGGTCGAAGCGGCGCATGGCCCGGGCGGACCGCGCCGGATGACGCAGGCTGGTATCAACGGCCTCCGCACCGGCGAAGGCACTGATCATGGCGAGCATCACGCCGCTGGAGAAGACCGGGTCGATGAAGGCGAAGGCATCCCCCAGCAGCAGATAACCGGGACCGTGGGTCCTGTCGCTGACATAGGAGTAGTTGCCGGTGGCCTCCACCTCGGTCACGAGGCGCGCATCCTTCAGCCGCTCCGCCAGCGCCGGGCAGAGCGCGATGGTATCGAGAAAGAAGGTCTCCATCGGCCCGACCCGGCCCTTGAAGTAGTAAGGCCAGGAAACCGCGCCGACGCTGGTGGCGCCGTCCGCCAGGGGGATGAACCAGAACCAACCGTGCTCGAACCAGAAGATGCTGATGTTGCCCTCGGCCTGGCCCGGCAGACGGCGCGCCCCCTCGAAATGGGCGTACATGGCGGAGCTGTTGTGCCTGGGATTACGATGCTTGAGCCGCAGCCGGTTGCCGAGGAAGGTGTCGCGCCCGGAGGCGTCGACGACGAAGCGGGCCTGCCAGACCCCGACCGTGCCGTCGTCGCGACGGGCGCCGACCGTCGCGCCGTTGGGCTGGAACACCACCTCCTGGACCCGGCATCCCTCGATGACCTCCGCCCCCTTGGCGGCGGCGTTTCGGATCAGGATCTCGTCCAGCTCGGATCGTCTGACCTGATAGGCGAACGGCATGGACTTGTCCCAGGCCCCGGCGAACTCGAAGGTTTGGGTGTGCTCGTGCCAGGGCGACACGAACTCCGCCCCCCGCTTCTCCATCCCGATGGACCGCACCTGCTCGGCGACCCCGAGCCGCTCGAACAGGGGCAGATTGGCCGGCAGCAGGGACTCGCCGATGTGGAACCGCGGGTGCCTGGCCTTCTCCAGCAGGGTCACGCGATGGCCGCGCTCGGCCAGCAAGGCCGCGGCCGTCGAGCCCGCCGGCCCGCCGCCGATCACCAGCACGTCGCAGCCCTGCTCCAGTCCCTGCTCCCTCTCAAGCTTGCTTTGCATCTGCACCTTCGAGCCCTCGTCCGCCCCAAGTAGCGGCGGTGTCTTCAGCATAAAGATGGGCGACTCGGGACCTAAGCCAGCGTCAGCGCGGGGCCCACTGGGCACCTATTTTGCCACGCATACCGGCCTCGGGGCGCTAACTGCTGGAGAAGCAAGGCACGGGGCAATGCGACTCGCGCGCTGCTCATTGCTTACAATGGGCGCGGGATTGCCCCTGTGAAGCAGTACCAGCAAGGAGGTTTCCATGCCGCATCCAAGCCACACCATCGCCACGCTGCTATTAGTCCTGCAGCTTGCCGGGCTGGCCATCGGTCCTGTGATGGCCGAGTCGCAGATGCCAGTGCGAGGACCCGAAACTACCGGCAGCTTCGACGCGATCGTCGAACAGGTCACCGAGTTCCTCTGGGAACGTGACGGTGCGCCGCCTGACCCCATCGACGTCGTTTCCGCGCTCAGCGACATCACCGTGGGGCTGTATCATGATGGGCGGTATTCTGAGGCTGCGGAGATAGGCGCGCTGACTCTGGCCCATTCGGAGCGTGTCCTGGACGAGGACGACCCATACACAATCGCCAGCGTCAACAATCTCGCCGTCCTTTTTCAGGCCCAGGGCCGCTACAGCGAGGCCGAACCCCTGTTCCGCCGCGCCCTAGCCGCCAACGAGCGAGTCCGTGGCGAGGAAGATCCGGACACGCTCGCCAGCGTCAGCAACCTCGCCGGCCTTTACATAGACCAGGGCCGCTACAGCGAGGCCGAGCCGCTCTTGCGCCGCACCCTCGACGCCCGCGAGCGCATCCTCGGCAGGGAGCATGCGGACACGTTGTCCAGCGTCAATAACCTCGCCGTCTTCTACAAATCGCAGGGCCATTACGCCGAAGCCGAACCCCTCTACCTCCGCGCCCTGGCCGCCAGTGAGCGCATCCTCGGCGACGCGCATCCCCAGACGATAACCGGCACAAACAACCTCGCTGCCCTCTACAGAGCCGAGGGTCGCTACGGCGAGGCCGAGCCCCTCTACCGTCGTGCTCTGGCGACCCGTGAGCAGGTCCTCGGCGACGAGCATCCCGATACACTCGCCAGCGTCCACAACCTCGCCTCCCTGTACCAGGCCCAGGGCCGCTTTGGCGAGGCCGAGCCTCTCTACCGACGCGCCCTGGCCGCCAACGAGCGCGTCCTTGGCGAGGCGCATCCGGAGACGCTCAGCAGCATCAACAACCTAGCCGGACTCTTGAAGGACCAGGGCCGCTACGCCCACGCCCAGCCCCTCTTGCACAGCCCTGGCCGCAGCCGAGCAAGTCCTCGGCGAGGAGCATCCCTGGACGCTAACCAGCATCAACAACCTCGCAAGCCTCTACCAGGCCCAGGGCCATTACGGCGACGCCGAGCCTCTTTACCGCCGCGTTCTGGCCGCCAGCGGGCCGATCCTCGGCAACGACCACCCGCGCACTCTCGCCAGCGTCAACAACCTTGCCGTCCTTTACCAGGCCCAGAACTACTTCGGAGAGGCAGAGCCCCTCTTCCGCCGAGCCCTGGCGGCAAGCGAGCGCGTCTTCGGCGAGACGCATCCAGACACCGTCGCTGTTCAGCTTAACCTCGGCGTGTTGCTGATCCAGGAGCAGCGAATCGACGATGCGGCTAGCACGCTACGCACGCTCGATGAGCGCCTGCGCTGGCTGGTGAGCCAGGAGCTGGCCAGCACCGAGCAGGAGTCGGTGCGACTACAACGGCTCGCCGCGGAGTCGCGATTGCAGAATACCGTTATCACGCTGGCGGTGGCCCACCCGAACCACGCCGATTCCCAGGGTCTGGCCGCCGACGTGTTGCTGCGCTGGAAGCGCCTGGCCGCGGACGAAGAGGCAACCATCGCACGGCTGACGCGCACCAGCAAGGACCCACGC
>JBAPYD010000319.1:0-2829 GCA_049284555.1 Chromatiaceae bacterium
GTCCAGAGCAGGACCACCGCGGCCAGGGCCACGGCAACGGCCGCCAGCGGCGGCCACAGCCTCGATCGACGGGTGGACGCGGACATGGTGCTAGGGGCCGGCGCCTGTCAGGAAACGCGCCGGGATCGGGTCCGCCGCGCCGACGCCCCGGCGGGCAATCTCCTGGTCGAGCAAGGCTCGGGCATAGCCCACCAGGCGCTCCAGGATCTGCTCGCCCGAGCGCGGGCGCGACAGCACCCCCGGGGCCAGCAGCTTCATCATCTCGCGGGACAGACAGTAATCGCGGGCCATCGCCACCACCGCAAAGGCAAGCTGGTGAATGTCGTCATCCGGCGCCTCGAGCCCGCAATGGCGGGCGAGCAGACCGCTCAAGGCCCGGTGGGCCGGGGCGATGGTCTGCTCGACGACCTCGCGGAAGGCCCCCGAGGGCTCCAGCATCTCCCGCAGGTGCAGCCGCATCACCTGGGCCTCGAAGGCCACATCCTTGTCACCGGGCGCCAGACCGAGGATGGGGCCAAGCAGCCGACGCATCGACTCCTCGAAGGGCAGCGCCGGGTCGTCGAAGGCGCCGCAGGCCGCGATCACCTCGGTGATGGGCTCCAGCAGGGTCTCCCGGTAGAGCCCCGCCTTGTCCCCGAAGTAGTAGTGGATCGAGGCGACGTTGACGCCCGCCGCCTCGCAGATCTCACGGGTGCTGGCCGCGGCGAAGCCCTTGGCCGCGAAGATCCCCGTGGCGTGGCGGAGCAACCGCTCCCGCGCGCTCAAGCCTTCGGCCGCTCGGCCCACGCCCGAAACGCCCTTCGACCGGTTCTGCGCCTTGTTCATCCGACCAAGGCTACCACATAATCAAGCGCTTGATTGATCACTTTTGTGTTGACACGCGGACAGAAAAGACAAGGGATCTCGCGGTATCGGCACCAGGGTCGGGATACCGGGTCTCCAGGCAACCTGCTTCGAGTGCAACGACCACCGGTGGATGAGGTGGTCCCCTTTTCTGCTCGAACCTACGCGCCTCCAACGCCTCAGCGGGCAGACGCCGGGGCCCGCGCCGCCGGAGCTCCATGGCCCTGGGCCAGCCGCAGATAGAGCCCGAGGGCATAGCGGGCCAGCGGGTCGGCATCGAGCCCCGCGCGGGCCTTTCGGATGCGCTCCGCGAAATCCCAGCGCCGCCAGGCGATGAGGTCGTGGACCAGGCTCGGGGCGAGTCCGGGGTGGGTCTCGAGCACCACCCCATAGATCTCCGCCACCCGGTCACGCAGCCCGGCGTCGGCCCCCGCGTGGACCGAAAGGGCCTGGATCACCGCCTCCAGCTCACCGCGCTCCCGCCCCGGATCGGCCGCGTAGAGGTCGGCGAGCCGATCCAGACCGGCGACCCCGTCCACCGCAATCAGGGCGGTCGCCCAGGCGGCAAGGTCGAGGATGCCTGCGGAGCGCGCCTGCCGGGTCACCGCCGCCCGCACCTGCTCCCGATCCTCCGCCCGGGTCGACTCGCCGAGCATCAGGATCGCGAGCCTGCGCCACTCCAGATAGCGCGGATCATCGAGCATCCGCTGCAGCCGCTCCCGCGGCAGGCCCGGGGCGAGCCGGCGGATCTGGGCGTAGGGTGCCCGACCAATCTCCAGATACGCCAGCTCGTGCAGACGCGCATCCGAATGCCCAAGTAGCGGCGCGAACCAGTCCAGACGCTCCGCGTTGTCGGTCTCCCGGGGCCGCCAGCGCCCCTCGGCCGCCAGGATGCCGCGCACCACGCGATCAAGCTCGGGATCCGTGATGCCCAGCGCGGACCAACTCCCGTCCGCGGGTTGGCGCGCGAGCACCATGGCCCGCTCGGGGCTCCCCGCGAGCATGCGCCGGGCCTGACTGTTCAGGAACAGATCGATCGGCGCGTCTCCGGGGGTCCCCTTCAGGATCTCCACGGCGCGATAGTGGAAGGGCCGTTCGGGGTCCTCCCGGGCCAGCACCACGGCGTCGGCGGCGAGCAGGTGGTCCGCGAGGGTACGCTCGGGCTTGGGGATGCAGATCTGGCACGCGCCGGCCGGAAGAACGCACAGCATCAGCAGCAGCGCGAGCCACCGGATGCGGCCGAGCACGCTCACGCGGACACCGCGGTCAGCCGAGCATAATGGAAGCCGCCGCGTCGCGGGCCGGCGGCGGAGTCCTCGGTGGCGCCCTGGATGGACCCTTGCTTCACGTGGTCGTGAACCTTCTTCTCCCAGGCATTCTTGGGCAACTCGGAATTGGATTCAACGATCGCCGGAGCGAGCCCCAGATTCTCCGCGTGGTCGGAGACGACGAGGAAATCGAGCGTCCGCTACGGCCTCGCCGGCACGCCTGTGCTTGAAGTGACCGTCTCACCGGGGGCGAAGACGAAAGCGCTCTTCGAAACGCGGGTGCTGCGGCTTCCGGCGGGTCAGAACTGGTAGACGACCTTGAGCCAAACATAGTCGCCCTGGAGCCGGTTCTTGGTCTCCAGCTCCGGCAGCCAGCGCAGCTCGGCGACCAGGTTCTGCTTGCCCATGGGCAGGATATAGCCCAGCACCGGCCCGATCCCCGCTGTGCGCCCCTTGAAGTCGCCGAGGATCGGACGCTGGCCGCTGTCGGCGGTCACCTGCTCCAGCCAAAAGGCCTCGGCGCCGATGCTCAGGAAACCGCGCCCGACCGGCAGCAGTTGCTGGACGCTCCCTTCCAGGTGGGTCATGACGCCGCTGCGGTAGTCGGTGTCCGGGTTCTCGGTGTTGAAGACGAGGCCGCCGTGCAGGGCCGCGTTGAAGCCGTTGGTGGGGTTGTTGTAGGACACACCGGCCCAGGGGTTGAAGCTCCAGTAGTTGA
>JBAPYD010000320.1:0-2529 GCA_049284555.1 Chromatiaceae bacterium
CCACCCACGAGATGCTGGCCTCCTGCACGGCCATGGGCAAGCTCGCCGCCTACGACTCCCGTCACCTGAAGGACTTCATGCGGGTCTGCATCAATGTCTGCGAGGACTGCGAGAAGGCCTGCCGGGAGCACGAGAACAAGCACGCGGAGTGCAAGGCGTGCGCGGACTCCTGCGCCGACTGCATCCGCGTCTGCAAGGAGTACCTGGCCTGAGCCGCCCCGTCGGGTGCAGGGACGGCACCCATCCAACCCCGGCACTCCGGCCGATCCCGAGACGGGTCGGCACAGGGGCGCCAGGCACTCCAGATCGGCGAGCGGGGGCTAGTCGGGCCTAGGGACCGAGCCCATCACCACCCGTAGCGCGGCCCCGCCGAGGTCGCTGCGGCCGATTTCGATACCCCCGCCATAGGCGAGGGCGATCTGCCGCGCCACGGCCAGCCCGAGACCGTGCCCGGGGGCCGTCTCGTCCGCCCGCACCCCCCGCTCCATGAGGCGCCCCGCCGCCTCGGCGCCTATCCCGGGCCCATCGTCCTCGACCCGGATCTCGAGACGTCCCCGACCCTGCGCCGCCGAGACCCGCACCCGCCCGCGACACCACTTGTAGGCGTTGTCCATGAGGTTGCCCAGCAGCTCCATCAGGTCCGCCTCGGACCCCTGGAAGACGGGATCGGCCTCCAGCTTCAGCTCCAGGGCCACGGTCTTGTCCCGATAGACCTTCGCCAGGGAGGCGGCCAGACGCTCGGCCGTGCGACCGACGGAGATTCGCGGCGCCAGCCTGCCGACCTGGGTGGCCCCCGCCCGCGCCCGCCGGAGCTGGTACTCGACGATCTCCCCCATGCGGGCGAGCTGCTCGCGCAGGATCCGCGCGCCCGAGGGGTCGCAGCCGGACTCCTGGACCACCCCGGACATCACTGCCAGCGGCGTCTTGAGGCTGTGGGCCAGGTCGCCGAAGGCATGGTCGAGCCGCTGTTGACGGGCCTGCTCCTGGGACAGGAGGGTGTTGAGGTTGTCCGTGAGCCGACCGAGCTCCGTCGGATAGACACCTTCGATGCGCAGCTGACGTCCCGACTCCACCGCCGCCACCTCCGCGGCCACCCGCCGCAGCGGGCGCAGGCCCCACCGAAGGGTCAGCGCCAGGGCCGCGAGCATGAGGAGCGACATGACGCCCAGCCACCGCCACAGGCTGGCCCGGAACCTCGCGACCTCCTTGCGCAGCTCGCTCAGATCCTCCGCCACCGCGAAGGTGTAGTCGACGGGGACCGGACCCGTGGCCCAGGAGACCCCGAAGGCGCCGACCAGGTAGCCGACCCCCTCCTCCCCTTCGCGCTCGGTGACGCGGAACGCCCCCGGGACCAGGGTCACGGGCTCCGGTTGAAGGGTATCCACCGCCGAGCGGGACTCCCATACGGGCGCCCCCGCGTCGTCGAAGATCCGCGCCGCGAGGCCAGAGCCCGGAAAGCTGAAGCGTGGCTCCGAGAGCGTGGGGGGCAGGACCAGCTGGTCCTGCTCCACCTCCGCTGCGGCCATCAGGAGATAGAGCTGGGCCAGCAGACGCTCTTCACGAGCCGATTGGGCCGCCTCGCGAAAGGCCCGATCCAGGGCGACTGTCGTGAGAAGGACGGAGACGACGAGGACCAGGGAGACCGAGAGCACCAGCCGGGCGCGCAGGGACCTCATGGGGGGGCATCGCCCAGCGCCAGCCGATAACCCCGGCCCCGCAGGGTCTCGATGGGGCAGAGCTTGCCCTCGGGGTCCAGCTTGCGACGCAGGCGACCGACCAGGACCTCGACCACGTTGCTCTCCCGGTCCTCATCATGGGGGTAGAGCCGCTCCGCGAGGGCCTGCTTGGAGAGCACCCCGCCCTGGGCGGCGGCGAGCTGCTCCAGGAGCCGATACTCGAAGGCGGTGAGGTCGACGGGCTGGTCCCCCATCCAGGCCCGTTGCGAAACGAGGTCCAGGCGCAGGGGGCCGATCTGCAGCTCCCGGCCGGCCGCGCCCGCGGCGCGACGCACCAGGGCGCGAAGTCGGGCGACGAGCTCCTCGGGCTGGAATGGCTTGACCAGATAGTCGTCCGCCCCCGCCTCCAGGCCCTCCACCTTGTCCTGCCAGCGATCCCGGGCGGTGAGGATCAGGATGGGCAGCAGGCTGCCCTTGGCCCGCAGGCGGCGGATGATCTCCAACCCGGGCAATCCGGGTAGACCGAGATCCACCACCGCGGCATCGTAGGGGTACTCCTCGGCCAGATAGAGCCCCTCGCGCCCCTCCCCGGTGCCCTCGGAATCGATGCCGCTTTGGGCCAGGACCGCGAGCAGCTGCCGCAGCAGGTGCGGCTCGTCCTCGATCACCAGGACGCGCATGCCTGCCTCAGCGGTCCGGAACCTGGATGTTCCGGACCTCGCCCTTCGGGGTCAGGATCTTGACCCGGTAACCTTCCTTGCTCGGAGACACCCCCAGGACCCGCCCGCCGGTCTGCTGCCGGGCCCGCTCGCTCGCCCGCGACTCGGAGGACCGACGCCCCTCACCCCAGCGG
>JBAPYD010000321.1:0-3759 GCA_049284555.1 Chromatiaceae bacterium
ATCCATTCGAAGGGTGCGCCGTCGATGGTGCCGGGGGTTGCCGCTGCGGACTCCAGGGCGCGCTCGCGGGCGGAGCGGGCCTGCTCGCCAGCCCCCTGGGCGGAGAGTCGCAGGGCCTCCATCAGAAGGGCGAGCCATTCCTCGGGCTCGCCGAGCACCAGGGGCGAGCGCGTTCCGGCAAAGATGTCCGCGCGCAGGGCCTCGCATTGCAGGGCCTCACGGTAGGTCTGCACCAGGGCCAGGGCCCCGGCGTCCAGCTCGCCCGCCACCTTGAGCTGCGTCATCGCGCGCTCCCACTGCCCCATGAGGGCGAGGAGCTGAAAGAGAAATATGCGTAGCTTCGCGTCCGCCGGCTGCTTGCGGACCTGGTCTTGGAGCTCGCGTAGGGTCTCCTCCAGGTTTCCCTCGCGCAGGCTGTCTTCGAAGGGCCGCATCGTGTGTCTCCGGATCGCTCAGGGGCTGAGGTTCGGGCAGCGCTCGGCGGCGGCCGTGCGGGCGCCGCCGAGCCGCGGCCAGTGTCGCGGATTCCCTGCGCCCGTTACAGCTGCTTGTTGGCGGCGATGTCCATGGCCCAGGGGATCTTGCCGCCGTCCGCGGTACCGTCGGGTTTCTGGGGTTGGTACTCGGTCTTGACCTCCGCGAAGTTGAGGGAGACGTTCTCGGTGAGGCGGTCCTCCCCGCCCGAGCCGCCGGTGCTGATGGAGGTCACGATGATGTCCTTCATGGTGATCACCAGGTACTCGAGGGGCTCCTTGCCGCCGGCCTTGCGCACCGTGAGGACGCCCTCCTTGAACTGCTCCCCGGAAGAGCAGTACTTCATGAGGACGGGGGAGGCCTTGTCGATCCATTTGGTGATCGAGACATCCTGAATGGCGACTTTACCGCCGCCACCGCCGCCGCCCGTGTGCATGGTGCCGGACTGGCTCATACCCCAGGACCAGGCGAGCACGTCCATCTCCTCCTTGTGCTTGTCGTCCTGGGACTCTCCCTTGACCCCGTCGAGCTTCAAGAACATGTCAACGGCCATCTTCATCTCTCCTCATTGAGTTGCGTGATTGCCTCGCATAACGTCTTCGCTCGGAAGGTGCCGAGCGACTTGGGCCTCCTTACTATTCAGACGCCCCGGCCCCGGACGATGTGATGCCCTCCAGGCCTCCAGCCGGACCGGGGGCATCGGCGAGGTCCGGCCGTATCTCGACGATCGGCTGTCCGATCAAGATCGGATTCCAAGCAGCGCCGCGGGCAGGTCGCGTCAGCCGCCCTTGGCGGACGGCAGCTTCGACACCAGCCGCAGGGACACCGTCAGGCCCTCGAGCTGGTAATGCGGACGCAGGTAGAATCGGGAGTTGTAGTAACCCGGATTGCCCTCGACCTCCTCGACCACCACCTCGGCCGCCGCCAGGGGGAGCCGCGCCTTGGTGGTCTCGCTGGAGTGGGCGGGGTCCCCGTCCACGTAGTTCAGGATCCATTTGTTGAGCCAGCGCTCCATGTCCTCGCGCTCCTTGAAGGAGCCGATCTTGTCGCGCACGATGCACTTGAGATAGTGCGCGAACCGGCAGGTGGCGAAGAGATAGGGCAGGCGGGCCGCCAGATTGGCGTTGGCGGTTGCGTCCGGGTCGTCGTACTCGAAGGGCTTCTGCAGCGATTGGGCGCCGATGAACGCCGCGAAGTCGGTGTTCTTTTTGTGAATCAGGGGCATGAAGCCGTTCTTTGCGAGCTCTGCCTCCCGGCGATCGCTGATGGCGATCTCCGTGGGGCACTTCATGTCCACGCCACCGTCGTCGGTGGGGAAGGTGTGGGCGGGAAGCCCCTGCACGTCGCCGCCGGACTCCACCCCGCGGATTCGCGAGCACCAGCCGTAGAGCTTGAAGGAGCGGTTGATGTTCGCCGCCATGGCGTAGGCCGAGTTGGCCCAGGTGTACTTGTCGTGCCTGGCCCCGTCGGTGTCTTCTTCGAAGTCGAACTCGTCCACGGGATTGGTCTTCGCGCCGTAGGGGAGGCGCGACAGGAAGCGCGGCATGGCCAGCCCGATGTAGCGCGCGTCCTCGGATTCGCGCAGTGACTTCCACGCGGCATACTCGGGGGTCTGGAAGATCTTGGTCAGGTCGCGTGGGTTTGCGAGCTCCTGCCAGCTCTCCATCCGCATCACGGTTGGTCCGGCCGCGGAGATGAAGGGGGCGTGGATGGCCGCACAGACCTTCGACATCTCGCCGAGCAGCTCGACATCCGGTGGGCTGTGATCGAAGTAGTAATCGCCGACGATGCATCCGAAAGGCTCGCCGCCAAACTGACCGTATTCCTCCTCGTAGAGCTTCTTGAAGATCGGGCTCTGGTCCCAGGCGGTCCCCTTGAACTTCTTGAGGGTCTTGTGCAGATCCTTTTTCGAGATGTTCATGACCCGGATCTTGAGCATCTCGTCGGTTTCGGTGTTGTTGACCAGATAATGGAGCCCCCGCCAGGCCCCCTCGAGCTTCTGGAAGTCCTCGTGGTGCAGGATCTGGTTGACTTGCTCGGTGAGCTTGCGGTCGATCTCGGCGATCATGGATTCGATGGTGCGGACCGCGTCGTCCGAGATCAGGGCCGTCTGCTCGAGCGCCTGGGACGCCAGGGTGGCGACGGCGGACTCGACCGCCTCGCGGGCGCGATCGGTCCTGGGCTTGAACTCCTGCTGGAGCAGGGCGGCGAAGCCGCCGGGCTCGAGGGTCGTGGTCTGGGCTTCAGCCGCTGGGGCCGCCTGGGTATCGGTCTCGGCCATGTTACTTCTCCTCCGTCTGAGTCCCCTCGGACTCCGCTGCCGGCTTGGGTGCCGCCGCCAGGGCCTGCAGGAGCGTCGGGTCTTTCAGCGCATTGGCGATCAGCTCCTCGGCCCCACTCTTGCCATCCATGTAGGACAGCAGATTGGAGAGCTGGGAGCGCGCCTGCAGCAGCTTGTTCAGTGAATCGACCTTGCGCGCCACGGCGGCGGGGGAGAAGTCGTCCATGCTCTCGAAGGTCAGCTCGACGTTGAGGTTCCCCTCGCCGGTCAGGGTGTTCGGCACCTGGAAGGCGACCCGCGGCTTCATGGACTTGAGCCGGTCGTCGAAGTTGTCGACGTCGATCTCCAGCACCTTGCGATCCGCAACCGGTGGCAGCGGCTCCACCGGCTTGCCGGAGAGGTCCGCCATGACCCCCATGACGAACGGGAGCTGGACCTTTTTTTCGGCCCCGTAGAGCTCGACGTCGTACTCGATCTGGACCCGCGGCGCACGGTTGCGCGCGATGAACTTCTGACTGCTTTCTTTGGCCACGGAACTCCTCCGGTTGATACTTAGGGTGCGAGACGGCGCCAACGCGCAGAGGGTGACGCCGCGTGACTATTCAGACCCCTCACCCAGACCGCAAACCTTTTCGATCTCGGTCAGTGCCTCGGGGGCGAGATCGCGGACGATGTCCACAAAGCTGCCTGTTGCCAGCCGTCGAGCCCGCTTGAGCAGCAAGGGGACGGGGCTCGAGGGTTCGTAGCGGGAATAGTAGTCGCAGATTCGATCGATGGTGCGAACCACGTCATCCCGTGAGGCGATCTGGGCGGGCGCGGCCGTGAGCCCCGGGCCCTTGGCGGAATTCTGATCCAGTGGGGCCTCCTGGGCCTGCGCGGCTTCCGCCTCTGAGGTGTCGGATGTCGGGGGGAGCCGCTGCTCCAAGTGACCCTTGAGCACCTTCTCCACCGCAGAGAGGAGTCCGGTCAAAGGGTCCAGATCCGGCATTTGATCGGTTCTGATC
>JBAPYD010000322.1:0-4653 GCA_049284555.1 Chromatiaceae bacterium
GCGCCCGGGCGGCGGCGATGGCCCGTCCCTGGGCGAGCCCTCCCATGCAGCCGGTGAAGAGCTCCAGGTCGGGCGCCCGGGGCGTGCTCGGGGCGACCGAGCCTGCGGTGCTCGGGATGACCCGTGCGAGCCGGACCCAGGGGCCGATCCGGGGCCATCGCGCCATCCGCGCCCCTGTCGCCAACTGGCCAAGTCCGAGGCGCAGATGCAGCCGTGCCAGGACGACCAGGGGGGTCGTCAGCCCTCGGGAGGAGAGGAGTCTCAGCCGCGCCAGCCTGAGGGCTCGCCGCCAACCGGGCATCTGTCGAATCCTCGCCGCCTTGCTGCCGTCCATGAGCCTGCCGAAGGCCACCAGTGACGGGCAGGCGCCCTCGCAGGCACGACAGGTCAGGCAGCGGTCGAGATGCGCGGCCAGGCTAGCCGTCAGGGGTAGCTGCCCGGAGGCCCATCCTTGGATCAGCGCGATGCGCCCCCGGGGGGAGTCACCCTCATTCGCCAGCTGGGAATAGGTTGGACAGTGGGGCAGGCACAGACCGCACTTCACGCACTGGTCGGCGAGATCGAGGAGTTGCTCCGGTCTCACGATGCCGATACGGGAAGGCAGGGAAGGGCAGACACGGGGATCAATGGAGGTCCAAGTCGGAGGACGAGAGGGCGTGAGGCGGCCGATACTACAACCACTCCATGGTAACCTTTCGAGGGCTTGGGCTGTGTGTGCCGGCCTTGGGGTCGGCGCGGGAGGCTTTTCGGTTGTCCTACTACCGCCACCACGTCTTTTTCTGCACCAACGAGCGTGAGGATGGGAGTCAAAGCTGCGGCCAGTGTGGCGCGCAGGCCATGCGAGACTACCTCAAGCGGCGAGCCAAGGAGCTGGGGATCGCCGGCAAGGGGGGAGTACGGATCAATACGGCGGGATGTCTCGACCGCTGCGAGGAAGGCCCGGTGATCGTCGTCTACCCGGAGGCCACCTGGTACACCTATGTCGACCAGGAGGATATCGACGAGATCCTCTCCGAGCACCTCCTGAAGGGCCGAGTGGTCGAGCGCCTGCTCCTCCCAGAGGCAGAAATGTCGACAATGGACGCTCAGCCTGAGCCGCCCGGCGCCCCTCGGCCCTAGCCGCTGCACCCTCGGCGCTTTCAGGGGCTTGCTTGTCCGCTGAGGCGTCGGTAATATTCGCGGTCTTTCTCGCAACTACTCAGGCTTTCGAGGGGCTTCCTGCCGCGCCGGTTGCCGCCAGAGGCCCTGGAGAGAAACGGACATGACCACCACTGTAAGCGCCAAGCCGGCCGAGGTGCGTCGCACCTGGTACCTGGTGGACGCCGACGGCAAGACCCTGGGGCGCCTGGCCGCCGAGCTCGCGCGGCGTCTGCGGGGCAAGCACAAGCCCCAGTACACCCCGCACGTGGACACGGGCGACTATATCGTCGTGGTCAACGCGGAGAAGGTCCGCGTGACGGGCAAGAAGCTCCAGGACAAGATGTATCACCGCCATACGGGCTACGTGGGGCATCTCAAGACCATGAGCCTGGCGAAGCTCCTGGAGACCCACCCGGAGCGGGCCATCCAGATCGCGGTGAAGGGCATGCTGCCCCGCGGGCCCCTGGGTCGCTCCATGTTTCGCAAGCTGCGTGTCTACGCGGGCCCGGAGCACGGGCACCAGGCGCAGCAGCCCCAGCCTCTCAACTTTGACGCCTAAGGGCGTTTGCAGGAAACTCGATCCATGTCGGAGACTCAGTACGCCACCGGCCGCCGCAAGACCTCGACCGCGCGGGTCTATCTGACCGCCGGGTCCGGTGCCATCACGGTGAACGGGCGCCCCCTCGATAGCTTCTTCGGTCGGGAGACCGCCCGCATGGTGGTCCGCCAGCCCCTGGAGACCGCCGGGCTGCTCGATCGGGTGGATTTGAAGATCACCGTCCATGGCGGCGGCAACACCGGTCAGGCGGGCGCCATCCGTCACGGAATCGCCCGCGCCCTGGTGGACTACAACGAGGAGAACCGCTCCCCCCTGCGCCGCGCCGGCTTCCTGACCCGCGACGCCCGGGAGGTGGAGCGCAAGAAGGTCGGCCTCCACAAGGCACGCAAGCGGCCGCAGTACTCCAAGCGCTGACGCGCTTGAGTAGCGAGTAGCGAGTAGCGAGTAGCGAGTAGCTAGGGCCGAGGGGGCGTCTTGGACGCCTTGCGGCGCCTAGATGTTTGGAGACGAGCCTGCCGATTCTCGGTGGATGTCTACAAGGACACTGTCGGGTGCCCGGATCGCGGTTACCGCGACCAAGTCACTCGGTCGGCCTTATCGATTGCTTCCAACATTGCCGAAGGCTACGAGCGGGAGACGGCGAGGGGGCGGGTCAGTTTCTTGATGATTGCGAAGGGGTCCTGCGGCGAGTGCTGGACCCAGCGCCTGATCGGGATCGAGGCCGGGCTTTTGCCCCCTGGCCCCGGCCACAGGCTCGCAAACGAGGCGGCGGAGCTGGCGAAGATGCTGCGAGGACTCGCCTAGCACTTTGGGGGTCACGAATCCTGATGCCTCGGCCCTCGCCACTCGCTACTCGCCACTTCTTCTTGGGGGATCGTCTAGCGGCAGGACAGCGGACTCTGACTCCGTTAACCTAGGTTCGAATCCTAGTCCCCCAGCCATCGATCAAGCCCGCTCCCCGCGGGCTTTTTACATCCGCGAGCACGAAGGACCAAGGGTGGCTTCCCGGCGTCCCATCCCCGTGGGACCCGCAGGGTCCGGCCTTGACCGCTTCTCCCGGGGCGCCCGGCGTTCGGCCCTCGGCTCTCAGTGCAAAAAAGCAACACTCCGCTTTGTTGTATCTTTTTTTTCCCGAAAGTGTTGCAAACGGCCCCTGCGTCCACTATAGTTGCCCTTGCTAGCACGATTGCACTCAGTTTCAGCAGTCCTTGTTGCTAAATCCACAACAGCGGAGAACTCGATGAACAAGAAACTTCTTACCCTGGCCGTCGCCGCCACCCTGGCCGCGCCCGCCATCGCCTCTGCAGAGGCCATCATGTACGGCAAGTTGAACGTCTCCCTCGACTATCAGGAGATCGACAACGTCATTTCCCCCGTCTACAACAATAGCGCCGCGTCTGCGACGGTCGTCCGCACGAGCGCCGGCATCCTGACCCTCGACGATGCGTTCCCAGGCTTTGACTATTTTGTTCGGCCGGATGGAACGATCGCTGGCCGGGTCCTTACCGGTGATGCCCTGACCCCTGAGCAGGCCATGGAGCTGCAGGGCACCTACCGCCTAGCACCGGGTCAGCTCCTTCCGGGTGTCAACTTCAAGGGTTGGGGCTTCAGCAAGGGCGCCAACCTCGAGGGCGAGGGCCGTGCCAACCGCATCGGCGTCAAGGGGTCCGAGGATCTGGGTAACGGCCTGAAGGCGATCTATCAGATCGAGCTCGGTCTCAACTTCGACACCAACAACAACGTGGTGAGCAACTCCGACACCATCTCCTACCGGAACACCTTCGTCGGTCTCGCGGGCGACTGGGGTACCTTCCTGATGGGCCGCCACGACAGCCCCATGAAGATCTCCACCGGCAAGCTGGACCTCTTCGCCGACACCATGGCGGACTACAACGGCACCATCGGCTTCAACGATTTCCGCTTCGACCAGACCGTGGCCTACATCAGCCCCAACTGGAGCGGGCTGCAGTTCGCGGGCGCTATCGTCCCCGGCGGCGCGGCGACGGCCGGAGCCGGTCAGAACTGGAACGATGACGGCATCGCCGAGGGTTACTCGCTCGCCCTGATCTACAGCAACGGGCCCTTCTACGCGTCCGCCGCTTACGAGTCCGTGAGCGAAGAGATGCAGATGGACACCGCGACCAGCCTGAACGGCTGCTTCCCCTACACGTTCACCAGCACCGCCTTCGGTGCCGAGCAAGACCTCTTCACGCTGCGGGGCTGCGACCAGGCGACCGATTCCTACGACAAGTGGCGTCTGGGTCTGGGGCTCCTCGACTGGAACGGGTTCACCCTGACCGCGATCTACGAGAACCAGGACAACCTGCCCGGAAGCAGCGCCTACCAGGGCGTGACCTACTACGACCAGACGCTGCCAGACGGAACCGTGGTGTACCTCAGCGACTTCTCCTGGTATCTGTCGGGCGGTCCGGACAAGTCCGAGCTGTGGCAGATCCAGGCCGGGTACTCCTTCGGCAACTGGATGCTCAAGGGCATGTACGGCCAGCGGGACTTCTCCGGCGGCACCGTCGGGGTTCCGGTCTATGCCGAGACGGGCGCCAATATCGGTGTGTATAACTCCCTGTATCAGGACTACTACAACGGTAGCTCCGACTCCTGGGCCCTCGGTGTCGACTACAACTTCAGCAAGCGCACCAAGGCCTACGCGCTGTACACCCAGACCAGCGTGGACGGCGGCGACGCCCCGACGCTCACCAGCGGGATCGGCGACGGCTCGCCCAGCGGTGAGAGCCTGAGCGGAATCCCCGGCCGGACCCAGTGGGATGGCTTCTCCATCGGCATGATGCACAGCTTCTAAGGCTGTAACCTCTCTGGGATGAGACGGAAACGGGGCCTTCGGGCCCCGTTTTCTTTTTGGCGCCTTTGAACCGTGCCCTCCGTCCGCGTACGATCCGCGGTTGATGGCAAGCGCGGTCTGAATCACGGTCATGTCG
>JBAPYD010000323.1:0-1635 GCA_049284555.1 Chromatiaceae bacterium
GGGAACCGGCGGGTCAACCACGCCCTGCACATAGGCCGCCCTGGTGCACCTGCGCCACGACACCGACGGGCGGGCCTACTTCCGCCGCAAGACCGCCGCCGGCAAGACCGGCACCGAGGCCATGCACTGCCTCAAACGGCGCCTCTCCGACACCGTCTACCGGCAGCTCATCACCGACGCCACAGCCCGCCAGGAGGAAGAGGTGGCGGCAGGTCGGGTTGGGCACCCCGGGGCGTCAGCCGCCGTCCCGCGTCGGCGTGCCCGAGGTGTCAACGTGCAGCGCCCCACCGGACGAACGACGTTGACACCGACCAACGCCGACGCAGAATCCAGGCTCGAGCACACCGGGACTTGACAACCGATTCTCTAGAGGGAGCCAGATGTGAGCATCGACGGTGGGCTGTGGACTCTTCGGAGGGCGGCCTGGAGCCTGTGATCAGGTTCGTGGCTGGATGTCGAGAACGAAGGTCGTGGCACCGTCGTCGGTGGGTCCGAAGTTGTCCAGCGGCAGGTCGGCGAAGTCTTCGGACCACAGGGTCAGGCGGAAGCCGTCCTGGGACATCCACATCCCGGGCTCGTAGTCCCTTCCATTGGGGTCCTGCCAGGCGATGTCGAGCTGCCATCCGTTGTCCCGCAGTTGTTGCACCAGGTCGTCCCAGGCCTGCTGGCCAGTCTCTTCGATGGTCAGCATGACGTAGCAGTTGTCGAACTGGGTGCCGGCGGGAGGCCCGTCGATGTCGCCGTAGAAGCTGTGCGCCTCCAGCATGGCCAACTCTTCGGCCGAACACGCCGCAGAAGTGTCCTGCGCGCTGCTCTGCTGCGCCAGCAGCCCGACGATGCCGTGCAGGGCGATGGCTGCGATCAGGGACAGCAGGAAAACGGCCAGCGAGCCACCACGGCGGCCCTTCGCCTTCCGGGTCGTGACCATCGCTCCGCCCAGCAGCACCCCGAAGGGCACCGCGAGCACGAGGAACCACAGGTCCAACGTGGTTCCGGCGTCCGCGACGAAACCGACGATCACCACGGCGCCGAGGAGTCCGACCACGACCGCGCCGATCCAGAACAGAATCGCTGCGACGCGGGAACCAGCCGACGGCTCCCAGTTGGGCTCTGACTGCCTGGGTGGTGGTCGAGTCTGGGTTGTCATCATGCTCACCCCCAACGAGCACCGTCACCCTCTTCGTAGGCGCCGACTGCACTCCTGCCCAGAGGCAACCGACCTGACGGGAACCGCGCTCACCGCGTCTGAGGCACGCCGTGCCGACGCGCGGAGGTGAGTGAGTCTGTGCTTCGTTGGGGAGCACGGGCTGTGGCGCGATGGCCGGTGCCGCTAGAACTGGGAGTAGTAGATCGTGGCCGCGATGATGTAGCTGACGTAGATCGCGATCACGGCGGCGACGCCTCCGAGGAACATGCTCAACCCCCAGCGGGGCTCGCGCCCGAAGTGTCGGCGCGCTTGTACGACACACGCTCCCGTACCGACAGCGACCAGGACTGCGACCACCCCGGCGGCGACACCGAAGTCGACCGGTGCCAGGTCCATGGCGTAAGTCAGGGACACCGCGAGCACGGCAAGCGCAGGTACCGCCGCCGCGGCGATCGTCCACGCGACACCGCCAGGCCGGGACGACACAG
>JBAPYD010000324.1:0-2314 GCA_049284555.1 Chromatiaceae bacterium
ACCACCGCCTGCGGTGCGAGCCGGCGGACCTCAGGCACCGAAACCGACCGAGGCGCCCGAGTCCGTGGACCGCAACGCCTGGCCCTGGGCGCGCTCCGGGAGGGCCAGTCGGCGCTGGGTGCAGTCGTACTCGATCCGCAGGGTGCTGGAGCGCTTGCGGTCCTCGATGTTGACGAAGCAGGCCCCGCCGATGAAGGGCTCCAGGGTCATGACGGACTTGAGCGGGGTGGCCACGATCATCTGGAAGCCGAAGCGCTCAAAGATGCGCATGGCCAGCTCGGTAAACTCGTTGTCGGCCTTGCCGAAAGCCTCGTCGAGCACGACCGGAGCGAACAGGGGCAGGCCCCCTTCCCGGCCGCCGAGCTGGTAGCGCAGCGCCGCTGCCAGGCAGGTGGTGGCGAGCTTCTCGCGCTGGCCGCCGGACTTACCGGCCCCGGAGCGGTACACCTCCAGCTCGTGGCCTTCGCCGTCCAGCTCCCGCCCCACGAACTCGACATGCAGACGCACATCCAGGACCTGCTCGCGCCAACGCCGGTCCTCCGCATCAGGGCTGGAGAGTCGCCGTACGATCCCCGACAGGACCGCAAAGCGCCCCTCGGCCTCCCCGGGGGAGAGCTCGGCAGTCCAGACGTGGTCCAGGACGCCGCGGACCTGCTCGCGCAGCTCCAGCACCTCGGCGAGCTGGCGGTCGCTAACGTCGATCTGAAGATGGGTGCCGGGGTTGAACTCAGCCTCCGCGAGGCCCTGGTTGACCAGCTCCATACGGTCGCGGATCTGTTTGCGCGCCTCGTCCGCGTGGCGGCTCAGGGCCGCGAGGTTCTCCGTGCTCTGCTCCTTGAGCATGGCGGCGAAGCGATCCTCGAACCGGGGTAGGCCGTCGCGCTCGATGCGGTTCAGGAGCCCCAGGTAGTCCGGGGCCGAGGCCAGGGTGTCGTCGAAGTCCGCTGCCTCCAACGGCCAGCGGCGCTTGAACTCGCCGAGCTGACGCTCGATGAGCTTGGTTAGGCGATGGAGCTCGTTAGCGGCGTTCTCGCGGGCGTCGGCGATCTGTCCCTGGATCTGGCGGGCGCGCCGATCCAGGTTATTGAGGGTCAGGGGTGTAGGCTCGCCCGCGAAACGCCGGTCGAGCGCCTCCCGGGGCACGGGCTCCACCGGGGTCTCGGCCAGGTCCCGCTCCAGCTCCACAACGGTGCGCCGGTGCTTGCTGCTGGTCTCCTCGATCTCCAGGCGTCGCACTTGGGTATTACGCAGCTGATTCTGGGCGCGATCCAGGCGCTCTCGGGCCTGGATCATCTGCTCGCCAAGGGCGGCCAGATCACGGTTCCCCTCCCTCAGCTCCCTGAGCTGGGCCTCGATGGCCCGGATGCGCTCGAGCTGGGTGGCGATGTCGATCTCCTCCCAGCGCAGATTCATGAGCTGCCGGCAGGCGAGGGCCCGGGCGCTCGATGCGTCGCGTCGCTGTGCAAAGGTGGCCAGGACTTGGGCGAGTTGGGACTCTTGCTGACGCAGCTCCGCGACCCGAGCCCGGAACAGGCTGAGCTTCTCCCGGTTGTCGAAACCCAGGACCCAGCGGCCGCGGTCGTCGATGCGGTGGCGGTCGTCCTTCTCGTGACGCCCCCGGCCGTGCTTGACCTGGCCCTCCCGGGTCAGGGCGCGCTCGGCGTCGCGGAAGGCGGAGAGGCTAGGGACACAGGCGTAGTCGAAGCGGCTACAGAGCTCCTCGTAAAGCCAGTCGCGATAGGGGGATGGTTTGAGCTCGAGCTTGCCGACCAGGGACAGGGGCTCCAGCCGACGGGCGGCGCGGAGTCGATCCCTGGCGACCCGGTAGTAGACCAGTCGCTCACCCAGGTGGGTTTCGTTGACGTAGCGGGACACCGCCGCATAGCGGCGCTCGTCCACCAGGATGGAGAGGGCGAAATTGTGCAAGACGCGCTCGATGGCGCCGGTCCAATCTGTGGACTCCGGCTTGACCTGGACCAGCTCGCCGACGAAGGGCAGGGCTGTCTCGTGGATGCCCAGGGTCTCGGCCATCTCGGCCCGTAGAGCAAGCATCCGAGCCGGGATGTTGGAGGGTTGCCGGAGCAGGGCATTGAGCTCTGCCTCTGCGCCGTCGAGTTGTTTGCGGACCTCCCGGTGCTGGTCGCGCACGCCGTCGCGCTCCCGCTCGGCCCGCTCCTGTTCCTGCTGCCAGCCTTCGACCACGTCGCGGGCGCGACCCACCACGGCCGCCAGCGCCTCCGGGCTGGTCGGTGGGTCCCACCCGAGCTGGCGGCACAGGCGCTCGGCATCGTCACGGTAGCGCGAGCGCTTATCC
>JBAPYD010000325.1:0-4641 GCA_049284555.1 Chromatiaceae bacterium
GTCGGACCGAGTCTAGTGTCCCGTGGAGCGGGGTGCGAGACGGGTGTCACGCTCGGCGGAACCTGTCGGCTATTCCGTCCTACCGGGGTCCCGCACCTCCACCAGCACCTCGTTGCGACGCAGGAACCAGGGGGTGAAGGGGGCGTTGTAGCGCGCGTACAGCGTGTGTCCGATGGGGGTGAGGCCGGCGGCGCGCACGGCCTCGATCAGCAGGGACTCGTTGAGCCGGTAGTTCTCCCAGGTCCAGCGCCCGGAGTAACGCCGGGCGGCCAGGGTGCGAGGCGGCTCGCTGCGGATCCGGATCGCCGGGTCCTTGGGCGCGGGCAGGGTGTCGGCGCTGAACCGACGGGGCATCACGAAGCTCAGGACATAGTCTCCCCGGGGCTCCGCGGGGGTGGCATCCAGATCCGCTCGCGTGTCGAGGGGCTGCTGGATGACCGGTGCCGTCATCTCGATCTTCTCACCCGAGGCGTTGCCCCCGAAGATGAAGCCGGCGAGCCGTCGGAAGGCCTGATTGCCCACGCCCTCGAAATTCCCGCTGACCCGGGTCTCCGCGACCAGGGTGGGGCCGTAACGGCGTAGCTCGAAGTCGGGATGGGTGCGGAGGACCTCGTAGGGGGGCTCCTCGATGGCCATGGCGGCGGCTCCAAAAAGGGCGTGGACCAGCGCCAGCAGTGCAATGGCCACGGCGCGGCGATTCAGTGGACTCGTGAGAAGCATCGGACTCGGCGGACTTCCGGGTGGCTTAGACTCAAGCTGGGGATCGGGGCGGCGTTGTCCAACGCCGTCCGAAGTGGCCGGCCCTCAACGCAGGTCGATGCGTCGCCAGGCCCCGGAGCGCCAGCGCAGCCACATCAGGGTGCCGAGGGCGGCCACGTAGATCAGGAGCGCGCCCCAGCCACCCAGGGCTCCTAGGCCCAGTTGGGGGAGGAAGTCGACCCAACCCTCGCCGGGGCCGAAGCTCAGGCTGTGGCTGAGGGGCACGAACCCGAGCCAGGCGAGGGCCATGACGATCAGGGCCGGGATCCGCACGTCGCCAGCGCCCCGAAGTGCGAAGCTGGCACCGAAGTTGAGGCCGTCGAAGACCTGGTAGCCCGCGGCGATCCAGATGATCAGGGTGGCGGTCTCCACCACGGCGTGGGCCTGAGGATCCCCGGGGCTGACGAACAAGGGGAGCAGCCAGGGGCCCGCGAGGGCCAGGAACAGGCTGAGCACGCCCATGTAGGCGACCACGACCCGCGTCACCGCGCTGCCGAGCACGAAGGCCCAATCCCGATCCCCCGCTCCGATCGCCTGACCCACCAGGGTGGTCCCGGCGCTGGCGATGCCGATCGCGGGCATGTAGGCCAGGGATGTCAGCATCATGACGATCTGGGTCGCGGCGCCGGGCACCGTCCCCAGGGCGACCTGCATGAGCTGGAACAGGGCCGTGCCCCCGAGGTCGGCCGCCGCGAAGGCCCCCGAGGGTACCCCGATCGCCAGCGCACGGCCCATGGTCAGGCGCCGGGGGCGCCAGTGGCGGTGGCTGCCGAAGTTCCGCCGGATCCGACGGGACAGGAAGAGCGCGAGGGCCAGTCCCAGGACCAAGGCCTGGGAGGCCGTCGTCGCCCAGGCGATCCCGGGTACCCCGAGGCCCAGGTCGAACGCGATCAGTTGGTTCAGCCAGACATTGACCAGGCCGACGCACAGATTGAGCCCGAGGGTGACCCGGGTGCGGCCGATCCCGTTGAAGAAGCCGGTGATCGTCCAGAGCCCCACCCCGGCCACGGCCCCGGACACGCGCGGCATCCAGTACGCGATGGCGAGGGATTCGACCGGCGCGGCCAGGTCGAATGGGGCGAGCAGCCAGGGGCCCGACAGCCCCGCGCCGAGGAACAGGGGAGCCATGAGGAGGGTCACCCAGAGTCCGCCCCAGGCCACCTCGGAGGCCCCGTACCGATCCCCGGCCCCATAGGCCTGGGCCACCAGGGCCTGGACCGCGAGACCCACCCCGCCCAGGACCAGCACGAACAGGATCACGAGCCAGTAGACGGCCCCTACCGCCGCGGTGGCGTCCGCCGAGATCCGTCCCAGGAACCAGGTGTCGGTCAGGTTCAGCACCGCCTGGACACCGCTGTTGACGAAGAGGGGGCCCGCCAGGGCGGCCACGGCCCGGTAGTCCACCCGGCGATGACCCTGGGCGTCATGGGCCAGGGCGGGCAGGGTGGGCGGAAGGGCCGGAAGCGGATCTGAACCGGGGTCGGGTCCCTTGGGCACGGCGAGCTCCTATGAGCGGTGATTTCGGTGACGGCGGCCGAGCGGGTCGCTTCCGGGCGCCGTTGACGCGGACCGCGGCTTCGGGTAGGTCCCATAGACTGCCGCCACAGGTTGGAACCCGGCAAAGACCAAACGCAAGGAATTCGGGAAAGGGATCACGGCCAGGGCGCCGGTCCGCGGGAGCCGCGGCGCGTTCCTTGTCAGGGTTGGGCCGCGTCCTGGTCGCGGCTGGTGCCTTCGATCCTGAGCCGCTGGCGCAACCGCCGATGCTGGTCCGGGTCCAGGGCGTCGGAGAAGAGTGCCAGGGCGCGGTACCGCATCGGGCGAACGCGCAGGTTGAGGACGACCAAGGGGACGCTGACGAAGGTGGAAGGGGACAGGGTGGCCTCGCGCTCGCGCCCCGAGACGAGGGTGATGCGCCAGGTCCCGTCGGGCTGCCAGAGGACGGAGCGGATGGACCAGGGGGCGCGGCGAAGGACCTGGACGTAGAGCTGGTAGACGAGGCTGGCCCCCACCGCGAGGACCGGCAGCCGCCAGGCCCCGGGCAGGGCCAGGACCGCGGCGCCGGCGGCGAGATGGGTCAAGGTGACATAAGCGGCGAGCCGTCGGGAGAAACGGGGCTCGATCAGCAGCGGGGGTCGATCGCGGTGGGACGACACGGCAACCGCGCCGGTCAGCGGTCCTCGGCCTCCGCTCGGTGCCTTTCCGGCTCCCGGGCGACCGCGACGATGTGCCGCACCAGGGCGGCGACCCTGGGGTCCTCGGGCTCGCGGCGGGCCAGGAACCAGTCACTCAGGTCCTGATCCTGCTCGCGCAGCAGCGCCGCGAACTCCCTCTGCCGCCCCCCATCCAGGTTCGAATAGCCCAGGTCCAGGAAGCGCATCAGCAGGTGGTCCAACTCCAGCATGCCGCGCCGGCACTGCCAGCGCAGCCGCCGCATCTCCTCGCTACCCACCGTCATGTCGCCCTTCCTCGGCCTTAGATCCCCTTCTCCAACATCAGCTCCTTGATCCGCCCGATCGCACGGGTGGGGTTCAGCCCCTTCGGGCACACCTCCACGCAGTTCATGATGGTGTGGCAGCGGAAGAGCTTATAGGGCCCTTCCAGGGCGTCGAGCCGCTCCTCGGTCGCCTGGTCCCGGGTATCGGCGAGGAAGCGCCAGGCCTGGAGCAGGGCGGCGGGTCCGTGGAACTTCTCCGGGTTCCACCAGAAGGAGGGGCAGGCCGTGGAGCAGCAGCCGCACAGGATGCACTCGTAGAGCCCGTCCAGCCGGTCCCGCTCCTGCGGCGATTGCAGGATCTCCTGCTCGGGCAGCGGGTCCTTGCGCACGAGGTAGGGCTTGACCGCCCGGTACTGCTCGTAGAACTGGGTCATGTCCACCACCAGGTCGCGGATCACGGGGCGGCCCGGGAAGGGGCGGACCTCGATGGGCTCCTTGAGCTCCGCGATGGGGGTGATGCAGGCGAGCCGGTTGCGCCCGTTCACATTGACCCCATCGGACCCGCAGACCCCTTCGCCGCAGGAGTGGCGGAAGGCGAAGGACTCGTCCTGCCGTTTGATCTCCAGCAGGGCGTCGCGCAGCATCATCCCCTGGAGGGGCCGCACCTCGAAGGCCTGCATGCGCGGTGTCTCGTCGGAGTCCGGGTTGTAGCGGTAGACGCTGAGTTTCATGGGTGGTGTCTGTCGCGGGTCGAGGTCATGCGGGCCACGGTGGCGTCGGCGGGCGGTTCACCATTGGATGCGAGTAGCTAGTAGCTAGTGGCGAGGGCCGGATCACAATCTTCCTCGCCACTCGGCCCTCGCCACTAGCCACTCCCTCAATACACCCTCTCCTTCGGTGGAAAGCTCTCCACCGTGAGGGGCTTGGTGCGCACGGGCTTGTAGTCCATGCGGTCCCCCTCCTTGAAATAGAGGCTGTGCTTCATCCAGTTGACGTCGTCCCGCTTGGGGTAGTCGGGCCTGGAGTGGGCCCCCCGGCTCTCCTTCCGGTGTAGGGCCGAGACGGCGATGGAGAGCCCCACATCCACCAGGTTCTCCAGCTCCAGGGCCTCGACGCGGGCGGTGTTGAAGACCTTGGAATGATCCGTGAGCCGGGCGTCCGCCAAGCGGTCCCGGAGCGCGCAGAGCCTCTGGTAGCCCTCGCTCATGATCTCCTCGGTGCGGAAGACCCCCGCGTGGTCCTCCATGCACTTGCGGAAGTCGGCGCGCAGGTCATGGACCGGGATCCCGTCGCCCATCTGGTCCCAGCGGGTGAGCCGGGCCATGGCCGCGTCCAGGCTGGCCGGATCCACGGCGCGCTGGTACGGGTTCTCCCGCACGAAGTCGATGATGTCCTTGCCGGCGAGCCGGCCGAAGACCAGGATGTCCAACAGCGAGTTGCCCCCC
>JBAPYD010000326.1:0-2394 GCA_049284555.1 Chromatiaceae bacterium
GCTCCACATAGTGCCTGAGCAGATAGCCGTCGTTGCTCGCCACCTCGATCACCCGGCTTTCGGGGCCAAGGTCACGGGACTCGATCAGCTCCAGCACATTGGCCCGGGAGTGGTGGATCAGCTCGTCCGAGAAGGAGGAGTAGTAGGGGTAGTCCTGGCAGAACAGGACCTCCGGGTCCACGGTCTCGCGGATCTGGAGCAGGCTGCACTCCGGGCAGAAGACCACCTCCAGTGGAAAGCGCGGCTCCGGCTCCTCCAGCCGGTCGGCGCTGACCAGGCGGTCCGCCAGGGGGGAGAGCCCCAGGTCCAGGATCGGGGTCAGTCCGGGATGTCCGCAGGAGCGGCAGCCTTCGATGCGCGCCAACTTGAGTCTCTCCGGGGCCGATGGGCTCTGGGCCTTCAGGGGCGTGGGCCGGTCCAGCGCAGCGCCTCGTCCAGGGCCCCGTCCGTCACCAGCTTCTTGACGTGGGCGATGCGCTTGTAGCGCTCGCCCTCGAAGTCATTGAGGGTCAGGCCCACCGACCGGTACGCCTGGTAGAGCTCCTCCACGCCTCTGCGCGCGGTCCACTGGGGCTTGAAGCCGTGCAGGGTGCGGGCGATCTTGTTGCAGTCCACGCGGTAGCAGCGGGTATCCGGGCCCGCGTCGGGGGCGTACTCGATGCGGCAATTGGGCACGATGTCCCGCACGATCTCGGCCAGCTCCCGGATCTGATAGTTCTCGGTCGTGGTGCCGACGTTGAAGGCCGCGTCGTGGACCAGCTCCCGGGGGGCCTCCAGGGCGGCGATATAGGACAGCGCGATGTCCGCCACGTGGACCACCGGGCGCCAGGGGGTGCCGTCGCTCTTGAGATAGACCAAGCCTTCGGTGAAGGCCCAAGCGGTGAGGTTGTTGATCACGAGGTCGAAGCGGATCAGGGGCGACAACCCGTAGGCCGTGGAGGCCCGCAGGTAGGTCGGGGAGAAGTCCGCGTCCGCCAGCCCGGTCAGGGCGGCCTCCACCCGTACCTTGGAGACGCCGTAGGGGGTGACCGGGTTGAAGTCCGCCTGCTCGTCGAGGAAGTCGAGCCCGCCGGCCCCGTAGTTGCTGCAGGAGGAGGCGAAGAGGAACCGTTTGGCCCCGGCGCTCTTGGCCAGGCGCGCCAGGTGCACGGCGGCCTGCTCGTTGATCTCCTCGGTGAGATTGGGCTTGTAGTCCCCGAGCGGGTCGTTCGAGAGTCCGGCCAGGTGGATGACGGCGTCGACGCCCTGGACATCTTCCGCGGTCAGGTCCCGGATGTCCTTCTGGATCTGCTCGATTGGGGGCAGGGCGCCCGTGAAGAGGCAGGCGGCGAAATAATCCGTATCGAGCCCGACCACCTCGTGGTCGCGCTCGAGCAGCATGGGCACCAGCACGGTGCCGATATAGCCGTTGTGGCCGGTGACGAGTACGCGCATGGCTTTGTTGAGGTCCTAACCTAGTCCCAGGTCTTCCAGGGGGCCTTGCCCTCGGCCCAGAGCTTCTCCAGGAGCTTCTTGTCTCGGATGGTGTCCATGCACTGCCAGAAGGACTCGTGACGGTAGGCCATGAGCTGCCCATCCGCGGCCAGGCGCTCCAGGGGCTCCTTCTCCCACTGGGTGGCATCCCCATCCACGTAGTCGAAGACCCCGGGCTCCAGGACGAAGAAGGCCCCGTTGATCCAGCCCTCGCTGGTCTGGGGCTTCTCCGTGAATTCGACGATACGGTCCCCGTCCAGCTCCAGGTGGCCGAAACGGGCCGGGGGCCGCACCGCGGTCAGGGTGGCGAGCTTGCCGTGGGCCCGGTGGAAGCGCAGCAGGGCGTCCAGGTCGATATCCGAGACACCGTCACCCCAGGTGAGCATGCAGGTGCCGTTTCCGAGCCAATCCCTGAGGCGCTTGATGCGCCCGCCGGTGGCCGTGTCCTGACCCGTGTCCACCAGGTCGACGGTCCAGTCCTCCTGGTGCTTGTCGTGCAGGGTCACGGCGCCGCTTCCGGTGTGCACCGTCATGTTGCTGTGCAGGCTCGCGAACTCGCGCATCCAACGCTTGATGTACTCGCCCTTGTAGCCCAGGGCGATCACGAACTCCCGGTAGCCGTAGCGGGAGTAGTGCATCAGGATATGCCAGAGGATCGGCTGACCGCCGATCTCCACCATGGGCTTGGGCTTGACCTCGGTCTCCTCGGCAAGCCGGGTGCCGAGTCCCCCCGCCAAGATGCCAACCTTCATCCGCTTACCCTTCGATCGAGCCTGGATCCCGCGGCGAACCGCACACCGTTCGATCACATCTTAGCATCGAAGGCGGTCGGCTCCGCCAGACGACGGGGGTTTGCCGCTACCAGGCCGCGGCCGCGTCGGCCACGCCCTTCAGCATGTCCGCGACCTTCGCCATCACGGC
>JBAPYD010000327.1:0-2700 GCA_049284555.1 Chromatiaceae bacterium
CACCGTGACACGGTCACCGATGATCACGTCGTTCTCGATAAACACCTGATCACAAATGTTGCAGTCGGACCCGATGCGGGCCCCTGGAAGGATGTGCGCAAAGGCCCATACCTTGCTCCCTGAGCCGATCTGTGCACCAGGCTCCACCAAAGCCTTTTCGTGGATGAATGCGGTTTCGTGGATCATATGCAATCAATTGCTGTCGATTGGCAGCCAGGCGATGGCGAGCACGCCGTAGCGGGCCTCGCCGATGAGCCCGAGGTAGATCGGGATGGTGACCAGCGAGACCGCCAGCGGGACCCTCCGCCGGTTCCTTTGGGGGGAAAGGGCTCTCTTCTGTTGGGGGGGCGCTCCGCTCCGCGACCCTGGCTGGTGCCGCTAGGTCCGGTTGCCCCGCGGAGCGGGCCTCCCACAAGAATAAAGGGGAGTTGGCTTTGCGCCGATTACTTGGGAAAGGGGTGCTCCGCGCCCTTGGGGTCTGCGGCTGGCTCTGGTCGGCCCGCGGAGCGGGCCTCCCACGGGACGACGGGCCCTTCGAAGTGCTCTTCCCACGGGGGGCCTACCACAGTCGTTGCGAAGGGACTCAACACCTCCTCCCCTGCCGGTTGCCACCGTTAGCCATGGTAGAAAGCGGAACCTGGCGCAGGGGCCCCTGTGGCCATGGCGCTCCCTGGTATCCCTGCCCGCATGGCGGCAAGCCAAGCGTCACTGTTGGGGCTGTCCAGGATCGTGTCGGCGAGCTTGAGCAGGACATCGAAATCGTCGATCCGCTCCATCAGCGGTCGGCTTTCGGCGGCGACCTCAGGTCCGAAACGGAGCTCGATTTGGCGCACGAGCATGTTGCAGCTCGGCCGCAGTTCCTCGCGTCCGGCCCGCCGCCGCGTCTCGTCCGGGTCGGGTTGCTCGCGGAATCGCCCGAAGCGGTCGGGCAGGATCGAATACTCCTGTCCAAGTATCGCAAGCGAGGCTGTACCGATGCCGGACTCGCAGATGCGTTTATGCAGTTCCCCCGCTCGCTTGCGCTCCCAGTCGTCCTGTTCGGCGGACTTGCCGGCGAGCAGGTCCTCGCCGTCGCGCCCGCACAGCTCGATGGCGATTTGCGTAATGCAAAAGGGATCTTGCGGGTGGAGCCAGAAGAAGAGCCTGTACCGGTAGTCGATATCCCAGTGCGGCTGCCAGTCGCGGGCCAGGGAGCCCATGTCGGCAGATCTCGTCGGCTGGGTGATGTACTGGAGCCAGTCCAGGAGATTGAGGCGCAGCCCGTACTCGCGCCAGGGCCGTAGGAAGCGCGCCGTTGCGATAAAGCGCCTGACCCGCTCCAACAGGGGATCGGGATTTGGAGCGATCTCGAAGGGCTCGGCTGCCAGCGCCTCGTCGAGCGCGAAACGCAGATGGAAGTCCGGCTGTGACTCCGGTGGGTCGAAGCGTCGCCAGCGCGCGTGCTCGACCTCCTCCGACGCGCGTTGAAGGAGGAACAGAAAGGCGGCAGTCGCGAAATGTGGCGGCAGGTCTTCGTGGAGATCGCCAAGCTGCTCGCGGAGCAGGTGGTCGAGCCATTCGACCGGCAGCCGGTCCTCATGCTGGCGCAGGTGCTCTCTAAAGATCAGATACTCGCCAAGCGCGTTCTCGGGCGTGCCATCGCCCCATTTGTAGAATCGCATGGCGAGCGACAGCGTTCCGGGGCCGGGATCGATCACGTAATAGTCGTACCAGGCTCGTATCGACATCTCGGCTTCTCCTTCTCCTAAAGCGGGCCTCTTAGACGGCAATCGCTGCATCCTGTCGATTAAAAAGAAACGGTTTGCCGGTGCAGCGCGGCAGCTTGCTCATGCGGCAACCGAGACACGCTGAACACCGACAAAGTCGAGCTCGTCGCCCGGCTCACCCTCCACTTCAAGGCAGAGCTCTATGGCTTCGCGGATCCGCTCCATTAGGATGTCCAGAGACTGAGCTTGGGTGTGACAACCGGGCAAGCTGGGCACGGATGCAACGTAGTACCCTGCGCTGTCGCGCTCGATGACGACGCTATATTCGTGGGTCATTTGTTGGCTCCAAGGAAGTGAAAGGAAACTGTGCACCGTTCGCACGGGCACATGTCCCACCAAACTAAGCAGGCCTACCAGTCACAATTGGGGGTTCACACGCTCAACTAAGGAGATGCTGATCCAATGCCATCCCGGCATTCGATCAGCTCCCGTTTCGAGAGGCGCTCCTCAGTCCCCTCCAAGTGCGCGGATTCTTTCCGTACGACACGCAGCAAAAAATGCAACCGTTCCAGGCTGCCGGGATCGATGTTCATAATGGCACACCGTCCCGAGCGGCGAGGTCGTGGATGGGGAGGCGCCGCAGGTTTGGGGCTGCGATGACCACATCCACGCTGCGGCCCGACAATCGTCGCGAGAGCGCCGCGGCGAGTGCAGCCGCCGTTCTGGCGGGATGGTCGACTGGATACTGCACCTCGACCAGTAAATCAATATCGCCACCGCGAGCGGAATCGTCCGTGCGTGAGCCGAACAACAGGACGCGGGTGTTCGGTCCGAATTCCGCCTCGGCCAGCGTTCGGATTGCTCGGGCCTCGATCTGGGAAAGACGCATGTGCGTTGTAGAAGATCAACGGGGGCTCGGCGGTAGTATATGCCGGACGGGTCCGGTCGCCCCGCGGAGCGCGCCTCCCACAGGCGCCTCCCACAGGGTGGGGTA
>JBAPYD010000328.1:0-2052 GCA_049284555.1 Chromatiaceae bacterium
GGCCCGCACGTGGGCAGTCTCTGGAGCAGCGGCGGCACGCTGCTCGCCCAGGTGACCTTCACCAACGAGACCGCCTCGGGCTGGCAGGAGGCGAGCTTCGCCTCGCCGGTGGCGATCGCGGCCAACACCGTGTACGTGGCCTCCTACCACGCCCCGGTGGGCCGCTACTCGGCCGATACGGGCTACTTCGCCTCGGCCTACACCAATGGCCCGCTCACGGCGCTGGCCAGCAGCGAGAGTCTCAACGGGGTCTACCAGTACGGTTCGGGCGGCTTCCCGACCAACAGCTACAAGGAGAGCAACTACTGGGTCGACGTCATTATGACCACCAGCTCGGGGCCGGTTACGGCGCCTTAGACAGAGCGGCAAACAACCGGCGCCTGTCGCCTTGGCGGTGGGCGTTGGGGCGGAGGAGCGGTCGCGCGATATCATGGCAGGGACGCCTCCCGATCCCTCGGTGCTCAATAGCAGCGTTGGGGCGGCGCGGAGCCTGGCCTGGTTGTAACTTCCCTGCCTGTCCGATGCTGCCACCAACGCTCGCAGGGGCGTCTCCGCCGCCGGCAGGCCAAAGAGACCACGTGCGAGTTCCTCGACTGGCCTTCCGGTGGTTGTCGGCTGGGTCTCAGTACAGACCGATATTCGCTCGTACCCTCGCAGGGCCTTGATTGTGTCGAGTCCGTCAAGGGGTGGGGCGATCGCTGACAGCGTGAAAATGACCCTAAAGCGATCCCGTAATCTCGCCTTCCTGTTGCTCCTCCTTTTGGGTCACAGTGAAGGGATCAGCGCCGCCTATGCCTTTGACTTGCCCACTGAGGTCGCGGACGCCGCCGAAGGCGTCGTGCTCATCACGGGCTATATGGGGCGAGAGGGTGGCCAGCAGCCCTATGCTGTCGCTAGCGGCTATCTGATCGACGACGGCTTCGTTTTGTCCGTCAACAACGTCTTCACTGCACCCTCCAATCGCCATCTTTGTGAGCGCTTCCTCATCCGCTTTCTCGACGGGCGCGAAACGCGAGGAGAGGTGCACTCCATTGACCCGATCCTCAATCTGATCCTGCTCAGGCTCGCCGAGCCGCTTGCCCAGCGTCCGGACGGGGCCGTTTCCCACAAGGTTCGGCCAGGGGACAAGGTCATAGCCTTGGCGGGGGGCGGATCGCCGATCAGCATCCCCTATGCGATTGGCTCGGTGAAGGCAAGAAACAAGACATCCGTCTACGGAGCAGGTCTCGGCGATATGCTCATCGACACGCAGATGCGACTACCGCCTAACGGAGAGGGCGGCCCGCTTCTGGATGAACATGGAAAGGCGATCGGCATCAACACGCCGAATATCCATCGTCCTGATACCGTGCCGGGTGATCGCGAGGAGTCACATGCCCTGCCGATGCGTGTCGTGTCTGGATTCTTCAAGATGGCAAAGGCCTTTCCCACTTCGGATCAGGTTTGGATGGGTCTCGCTTTTCGGCCCCTGAGCCCTGACGAGAAAAGGACCACGTACCAGACGCTGGGTCAGAGCGCGGGGGTCTTTATCGACTACGTCTGGGCCGATGGACCGGCTGGTGAATCCGACATCGCGCAGGGTGATGTCCTGTTTAGCGTCGACGGAGCGAAGATCGAACATCTCCACGATCTGGAGCAGATGCTTCTGAAAATGAAGCCCGATGACCTGGCACGGCTGGCGATCCTGCGCGGCAGTCAAGGTCTGTTCAGGCAGGTCCAGCTGGAGCGGCGGCCTGCTTGGGCTGGTTTCGTCAACTGGCGGTTCCCGAAGGCGGAAGCTGCCTTCACACAAGCAAAGTCAGGCAATCTTGAACCCTAGGCTTTTGGCTTTCTAGGTGGCCCGATTGCGCGACAAACCATGATACGCTTTCTGGAAGCCTTCTGGGGCATTTTGGTCGAGATTGCGCCCTTCGTGATCTTGGGCATGCTCGCTGCTGGCTTTGTTCATGAAGCCCTGTCAAAGCTGCATCGACTCCGGAGCTTCGCCCTGAAACGCAACTTCTGGAGCCTGAGCTTTTTCAACTTCGCCGGCTTCACCCTGCCGATTTGCTC
>JBAPYD010000329.1:0-3401 GCA_049284555.1 Chromatiaceae bacterium
CATCTATGCCACGTAGCGAACGTCTGGACCGAGGAGCCGGATGCCCGAGTTGGGCATGTCCGGATCTGTGGGAACCGCGGGTGAGTAATCGCCCGCGGTCACCCGGCGACGAGTATAACAACGGTTAGATTCTGAGCCGCCTCCATCGGCCGCTGCGAAACCAGCCGGCCGCTGCAAGCAAACAGGCCGCCCAACCGATTGCCTCGGCCAACCAGATGTAGCCGAGCGGCAGCTCGAGAGCGAAAGCGGCGTAATAGGTCCAGGCGAGCGCGCAGGTACCGACGAGCAGCTGAATGAGGAGCGTGGCGCCAGTGTCACCGGTGCCGGTCACTGCGGAGAAGAAGATTTCGCCTGGAACAGCCAGCAGCATAGCCAGTGTCACCGCCGCAAGTGCGCCCCGCGCACCGGCGATCATCGCTGGATCATCGCCGAACAGGATGAGCAATGCGTCGGGAGTGACGAGCGCCAGCAGCAGCACGGGCCAGAGCAGCGCATAACCGAGGACAATGGTCCGTCGCAGCAGGGTATCCAGGGCCTCGGTGCGCCCCTGACCGATGAGATTGCTCACCAGGGAACAGACGGCCTCGGAGAGACCGTCCACCGGGATCATGAAAAGCACCAGAAGCGCGTATACGATGTTCGCTTGGGCAAGAACGGGCTCGCCGAGCCGCTCAACGATCACGAAGAAAAGAAACCAGCGCAGCATTTCCACCAAGGCCTGGCCGGACACGGGCAGCGAAACCAGCCAGAGGCGCTGCGACAGGTTGGTATCCCAGCGTGCGAATCGCAGCAGACCATGGCTGCGCGTGTAGCCGCGACGCAGGACGTCCGCCGTCAGGAAGAGGAACATGGCCGCTTCCGCGCTCAGCGAGGCGAGGGCTGCCCCTTCAATCCCGAGCGAAGGCAGGCCCCCATGGCCGAAGATAAGCAGGTAGTCGAGCAGGATGTTGCTCACGGTCAGCACCAGGGTCGCAGCGATGAGTATCCGGGTCCGGGCAATTCCCACGTAAAAGGTGCTGTAGGCCAGATTAAAGGCGTGGAGGATCAGCGCGTAGGCGGCGATTTGCAGGTAATCATCGACGGCGGCGTGCACTTCGGGGGAGGCCAGCAAAAACCCGCTGAGCGGTGACACCAGCGCCTTGATCAGCACAAACATGACCAGCGATGTTGCCGCCAGTAAGTAGAGTCCCTGATTGAATGCCCGGCCGACATGGAAGGCCTGCCCCTCGCCGACGCGGCGGCTGACCATGATCTGGATGCCATCCACCAGGCCGAGGGGCAAGAACATCGCTACGTTGTAAATGGAGCCCGCCAGCCCGATGGCACCCAGCTCCACCACGCCGTAATGGGCGAGCAAGAGGGTATCCGTGGCCTCCACGACGCTCTCGCCCATACCGGCGAGAATGAGGGGATAGGAAACCCCCCAGATGCGGCGGTAGCTGGGCGTGAAGGCCATGGCGGCCTCAGATCAGTACGAGATCGTAGGATTTGCGATTGAGGTGCATGGCCATGCAGGAGAGCAAAGCCCCGCTTTTGAGAAATTCGCTCAGGTTGAAGAACGAGACCTCGAATCCAAAACGGATGGCTATGTCTTCCAGCGTGCGATTCTTTCCCGTTTCGTAAGCGTAGTCGTCGGTTCCGGCCTTCAGTTCGAAGATGTGGGAGGCATTGAGCAAGCTGTTGCCGAGGCGCAGCGAGTTGCACACCCCCGAGTAGCAGTCATCCACGCTCACATCGATGACGTTGGTCACCTGCTCCAGCGCGGCGACCTCCTCTGGCCTGTACATCTCGGTGCACACCAGCGTGTCCTCGCGAGTGAGGGGAAAGACGGTGCAGTCAAGATGGTAGAGATGGGGGTCCGTCTCTTCCAAGGCGACGATCCGCATGTCGAAGTGCTTTTCCATCCAGTCGTGGGCCTCGCGCTGGGAACGGACACCAAAGCCGCCGGCATAAACATTGTCGTGCAGATGCTTCAGCTCGGCCTCGCCCTCGAAGTGATGCGTCGGAATTACCACCTCGTATCCCATTTCCTCGAAGAAGGCCCGGCCCACCTTAGTCTCCGGCACGCGCACCGGGGTACTGAAGTTCGACAGGACCATCGTGTTCTTTCGCGGCAGGTGCTCCAGCACCACACCCAGATTGGCACAGTAAACCAGATCCTGAAATCCGGGGATCTTCGGTGTGGGCAGCAGATAGACGACCGCCTCGACGGCGATGAAGTGATACAGATGCAAAAACTGATGGATTGCCTTCTTGACGTCGATCTTGCGAGCGGGCTCGTCCAGCTCCTCCATCCACGCGTTGTTGGGTACATCAGCCGCGATGGAGAAGGGGACGTTCATCAGGAAGGCCGGCTTGTCCAGTCCCGTGGGATTGAGAATCTCTAAGCCGAAGGGATCGCCTCCGGCGACGCGGCGAGTCGGGTCAGTTGGCATACTCTCTTCTCCGCAACCGTTTCAGACCTCGCCGGCATCTTCGATCCGGACTAGAGGATCCACCCCGGCCTCCACGTGCATACCGGTCCCGAGCAAGGGCGTGAAGCGATAACGCGGCGAGAGTGGGACGATCAGGTCCACCTGCGAACCGTAGCGAATCTGCGAGAAGCGCTGATTCTGGGCGAAGGCCTGATTCTGCTTGAGGCGAAACGGCATGATGGAATCCACGTCGTAGTCGGCGACCTGAAGGACGTAGTAGTGCTGTGCTAGCTCGATGCTGAAAACGCGATTTACCACCCGCTGATTGGTGAACAGATACCTCGCGTGCGCCGTGTAGGGGGCGATCTCCTGGAGCAGGGCGTGCTCTACGTCGATCATGGGATGGTTGTAAGTGTCGATGGGATCAAGCTCGCGATAAGACAGCCGGCCGGCATAGGGCATCCGGTTGACGTGCACGTCATAGAAGGTCATGAAGATGCCGACCACCAGGCATTGGCGTTCGAATTCTGGCTCTTGCAGACCCTCGCGCAAGGAATAGGGTCGCCCCTTGATCTCGACGATCGATTCATCGGGGCGAACGGTCTTGGCATAGAGCACGACGCCGTCCGCCGGGGGGGAAAAATACGAGGGGTCCGAATAAATTGGGCGCGAGGGATCGCGCAGGAAGTACTGCTCCGAAAGCCAACGCATCGGCTTGCCGCGTATCGCCGCAACGTCCCTCTCGAGCCATTCGTGCAAGGTCTTTGCCACGGGTTCCCCCGGCGGTCTCAAAGAATCAATTCCTGATTCCGTTTCTTGTCCCCGGCCTGTGACGAGCACGGGCCGACCAAGGGGAGCAAATGTCACGTATTAAATGGGCTGCGTTCGGTACCACAGCATCAGGATGGTCGTTGTTCTCGGCCGTCGGAGCACCTGGAAATGTGAAAAAGGGGGTGGGCGGTTAGCTCCTCCAGCCACAACCCCTTG
>JBAPYD010000330.1:0-6590 GCA_049284555.1 Chromatiaceae bacterium
GTCTTCTTCGGGTGCTGGGGCAGGAGCGGGCTCGTGTCCGCGCGCCGACGCCAGGACGACGGCATCCAGGGTCCCAGGGCCCGGTCGTCGAGCAGGAAGAGGCAGAGCACGATGGTCAGCAGGTTGAAGAAGTTGTGGTTGCTGGTGGCGATGATCAGCACCTGCCACAGGACGGTCACCGCCGCGGCGAAGAGCCGCCAGGGGCGCGGCAGGAAGATGAAGAAGGGCACCACCAGCTCGACGAAGAGGGTGCCGCCGCTCCCCGCACGGAGCAGCCAGTCGGGGAGCTGGTGGGCATACCAGGCCCCTTGATGGGGTAGGGGCTGGGTCTCGAAGTAGTGGGACAGGGCGCTGAGGTCCCGCCAGCTCACATCGCCGGAGATGAGCTTCGAGAGCCCGGACTCGAAGCGCAGCCGAAACAGCAGCCAGCGGAAGAGCCAGACCACCAGCCGGGTGCCACCGGGGAGCAGGATGGCGAGAAGGCCCGCCTCCAGGAGCAGGTTGTCCCACTGGAAATGGGTGAAGTACTGTCCCGCGTGGACCAGGGAGAGATAGAGGAGATACAGCAGGATCAGGAGGATTCGCTCGCCCCAGCCCCGATTCCCCCACCACCGATCCCGGCCGCCCCCGATCCAGGGCCATAGGGTGAGCAAGAGACCGAGGGCGGCCCCGCCCCAGGCCACGGCGAGGAGCGCCCAGTCCGCGGACGTCAGCCAGAAGACCGAGGGATAGGCGAGCAGGCTTAAGGCCCCGTGCTCCTGCGACGCCAGCTGGAGCTGCTCGGCGATCGGGTAGATCCCCTGGGAGCCCGCCAGCGTCAGGATCTGCACCGCCAGGGAGGCGAAGGCGGCGACATAGATGAGCCCGAGCAGCCGCAGGAAGACCCAGGCGACCAGCCGATAATCCTCGGCCCCCGCCGAGAACGCCCGATTCAGCCAGCCCATGTCATACGCCCTTATCACGTGGGAGCGGCGCCCCGCCGCGATGAAACCTCGCTAGCCATGTCGCCGCCCGCGGGATCGCGCCGAGGGCGGCGCTCCTACTCGATTCGGTCCACGTCCACCGCCACGGTGAGATCGTGGGCCCCGCCGCCGTAGAAGATGCCGCGCATGGGGGTCACGTCCTGGAAGTCACGGCCAAGCGCGGTGGTGATGTGCTGCTCCCCGAGGAGCTGGTCGTTGGTTGGGTCGAAGTCCACCCAGCCCAGGTCCGGCACCAGGAGCGAGAACCAGGCGTGGGAGGCGTCCGAGCCCCGCAGCTTGGGCTGGCCTGGGGGCGGCAGGGTCTCCAGGTAGCCGCTCACGTAGCGTGCGGCCAGCCCCAGGCCCCGCAGTCCGGCGATGGCCACGTGGGCGAAGTCCTGACACACCCCGCGGCGGTGCTCCATCACCTCGGCCACCGGTGTGGCCACGGTGGTGAAGTGGGGGTCGTAGTCGAACTCCTCGAAGATGCGGCCCATGAGCTCCCGGGTTGCCTCCAGGATGGGCCGGCCCGGGGTGAAGGACTGGGCCGCGTAGGCGGTCGCGGACGGCTCCAAGGGCACCAGGGCCGAGGGGAGGGCGAAGATGCGTGCCCCCACCATGGCCGGCTCCCGGCTCCCGTGCAGCCGCTCCAGCGCGACCTCCCAGGGGAGGGTGGTTGCGGGGTCGGGCAGTTCCGGGACGGTGACCTCCACCTCGCTGATGGCCGTGACCTCGAGGTAGGAGTGGGATTGCTGGATGGAGAAATAGTTGACCCGGTTGCCGAAGAAGTCCTCGTGCTCCCGGTTCACCGCCGGCCAGGGGTCGATGCGCAGCTGGCTCCCGTGGCAGTGCTGACCGAGGGGCCCCTGATGACGGGGCTTGAGGTGCAGGATGCTGTGGCAGAGGGAGACCGGCTCGGCGTACGTGTAGCGGGTGAGGTGATTGATGCGGAATCTCATCAGGCCGCCGCTCCGATGCGCCGCAACAGGCTGTGGGGCTGCTCCTCGTGGCGGAAGTACTGGGCCGTGAGGGCATCGGAGATCGACGCGAGCTGCTCCTCGACGGTCGTCATCATGGTGTCGAGGGCGACGCGGCGATGGTCTTCGGGGTCCGGCTGGGTCAGTGCGTCGATCTCGGTCAGCCGAACCTCAGTGAGGCATCGAAGCACCAGTCGCTCCGCGGCCGTGCGTCCCACCCCGAGCTCACCTCTCGGCATCTCGCCCGTCAGTCGCTCCAGCTTGACCAGCTGATAGGCCAGGGCCCGGGGATTGCCCTCGTCCTGGAACACCAGGTCCAGCAGGGCCCCGACCCGGGTCCCGGCCAGGTAGCGGCGGCGGTAGGTGATCAGGCTGTCCGTGACCCCGAGCACCGCCTCGATCAGGGTGGTCTCGTCCTGCTCGGGGAGCAGCGGCGTGAGGGTGGTGCGCAGCAGGGCGGCGATGGCCGTGCCCCGCTCCAGTCGTCGTCCCGCCTCCAGGAAGTGCCATCCCTCGTTGTGGGTCATGTTCTCCTGGGCCAGCCCGGAGAAGGCCACCAGGGAGGTGACCAGGGGATCGAGCTCGTCCAGGGCCAGGGACAGCTGGCTCGGCGGATGGCGGGTGAGCGCCTGCAGGCGCCCCTCGATGTCGCCCAGGATGCGCCAGGTATCCGCCGAGAGGCGCTCGCGCACCGAATAGGCCGCCTGGCCCAGGGCCTGCAGCGTCTGGGGCAGGCCGCCCAGTCGCGTCGGGTCGGAGATGATCGATAGCATCTCCGGCAGCGGGTTGCGCAGTCGCGCCTCCGCGCCCTCACCGACGAATCCGGGGAAGGCCTGACTCTGGTTGGTGAGGGCCTGCAAGAGGGCGCGCAGACAGCTGCGCTGGTCCCGGGAGTCTCCGAAATCCACCCGCTCCACGAGCTTGAAGATGGTGATCCGCAGGAGCCGCACGAGGCCCTCGGCCCGCTCCGCGTAGCGCCCGATCCAGAACAGGTTGTCGGCCACCCGGCTGGAGACCTCGCTTTCCTGGGTGACTGCCGGGGCGTGGGACTCGCGTGCCACCAGCAGGGTCTCCTGGCGCTCCGGCTCCGAGGCCAGCACCCAGGCGTCCTTTCCGAGCCCCCCCAGCTTGTTGGTGACCAGGGAGGCGTCGGCGGTCAACGCTACGCGTCCCAGGCCGCCGGGCATCACCGCATACCCGTCCTCCTCCGCCACCAGGAAGGTGCGCAGCACGTTGGGTCTCGGCTCCAGGTGCTGGCCGATCAGCACCGGGGCCGTGGAGGGCTTGACGCACTCCTGGGCCACATAGCGCTGGGGGTTGGATCGGATGGCGCGGACGAGGTCGTCGCGGGCGGCGCTCTCCATGGCGGCGGGGAAGAGGCAGCGCTGGCCCGGGGGCTTGCCCGCCTGCTTGACCACCAGGGCGTCCAGGTTGGCGAGGACATGTCCCATGGCTTTGGGGTGGCCGCACCACCAAGTCTGGATATCCGGCAGCAGCAGCTCCTCCCCCAGCAGATGCTGGCAGAGGGCGGGCAGGAAGGCCATGAGTCCCGGGTGCTCCAGCACCCCGCTTCCCAGGGCGTTGGCCACCACCAGGTTGCCGGCGCGCACTGCCTGCACCAGGCCCGGGACCCCCAGCAGGGAGTCCTCCCGGAGATCCAAGGGGTCGCACCAGACGTCGTCCACCCGGCGCAGCACCGCGTCGACCCGCTCCAGCCGCCCCAGGGTGCGCAGCCACAGGGCCCCGTCCCGCACCGAGAGGTCTCCGCCCTGGACCAGGGTGTAGCCGAGGTAGTTGGCCAGATAGGCGTGCTCGAAATAGGCCTCGTTCTGGGGCCCCGGTGTCAGCATCACCACCCGGCTGTGCCCCTCGCGCCCCGGGGCCAGCTTCGTGAGGGTGCGACGCATGGAGCGGAAGAAGCCCGCCAGTCGGTGGACGTGGGAGTCCCGAAAGAGGCTCGGCAGGATGCGCGAGAGCACCACCCGGTTCTCAAGGGCATAGCCAGCGCCCAGCGGGCTCTGGGTACGGTCGCCGATCACCCGCCAGCGCCCGTCCGGCATGCGGGTCAGATCCGCGGCGTAATGGATGAGGGGGCGGCGGCCGGCCACCTCGATCCCGTGGCAGGGCAGGAGATAGTCCCGGTAGCCGTCGATGAGCTCCGCGGGGAGCAGCCCCCGCAGGATCAGGTCGCGCGGGCCGTAGAGGTCCAGCAGGATGAGGTTGAAGAGCTCGGCGCGCTGCATCAGGCCGCGCTCCAGCTCCGCCCACTCCTCGCTGCGGATCAGCAGCGGCAGCAGGTCCAGCTCCCAGGGGCGGGACATCCCCTGGTCGTCCCCATTGAGGTTGTAGGTGACGCCGTTATCCCGCACCATGCGCGCCGCCTCGCGCCAGCGCTCCTCGATCCCGGCCGGCCCGAGGGTGCGCAGGGCGTCCAGCAGGTACTGCCAGTGGGGACGCACCTCCCCCCGGCCAGGCCGCATCTCGTCGTAGCAGCCGGCGAGGGGCAGATAGTCGTCCACCAGCCCCGGATGCTTCAGGACCGGCGCCAAGTCGGGAAGGGACATAGGCGGAGGCTCGTCGTGCGCGTGCAGACCCGATTAAACACGTCGCGGGCGGGGGTAGCAACCCGCCGCGGGTGGTAGGGTCGGAATACCGCGACCGGCGGCGTATCGTCTGTCCGCAGGGCCAGGCCCGAGACCCTGAAGCGGGACGAGACAGCCGCGATACGGGTCCGGATCAGGTGGTTGCCCGCGCGCTCCCCTTTGCCTCGCACGCGAGCCTCCCTATCATCCCGGATTGAGGCCAGACAAGACACCGAGACCCAAAGATGCCCCAGTATCGCTCCCGCACCACCACCCACGGCCGCAACATGGCGGGCGCACGCGCCCTGTGGCGTGCCACCGGCATGACCGACGCCGATTTCGACAAGCCCATCGTCGCCGTCGCCAATTCCTTCACCCAGTTCGTCCCGGGCCATGTCCACCTCAAGGACCTGGGCCAGCTGGTGGCGCGGGAGATCGAGGCCGCGGGCGGGGTCGCCAAGGAGTTCAACACCATCGCCGTGGATGACGGGATCGCCATGGGCCATGGGGGGATGCTCTACTCGCTCCCCTCCCGCGACATCATCGCCGACTCCGTGGAGTACATGGTCAACGCCCACTGCGCCGATGCCCTGGTGTGCATCTCCAATTGCGACAAGATCACCCCCGGAATGCTGATGGCGGCCCTGCGCCTGAACATCCCCACGGTCTTCGTCTCCGGCGGGCCCATGGAGGCGGGCAAGGTGGTGCGCGGCGGCTCCGAGGTGCACCTGGATCTGGTGGACGCCATGGTCGTCGCCGCCGACGCCCGGGAGGACGACGCCACGGTCGCCGAGTACGAGCGCTCCGCCTGCCCCACCTGCGGCTCCTGCTCCGGGATGTTCACCGCCAACTCGATGAACTGCCTCACCGAGGCCCTGGGGATCAGCCTGCCCGGCAACGGCTCCCTGCTGGCCACCCACGCGGGGCGAAAGGACCTCTTCCTGGAGGCGGGGCGCCTGGTGGTGGAGCTGGCGCGTCGCTGGTACGAGGGGGAGGACGTCCGGGCGCTGCCCCGCTCCATCGCCTGCCTGGAGGCCTTCGAGAACGCCATGAGCCTGGACATCGCCATGGGGGGCTCCACCAACACCGTGCTCCATCTGCTCGCGGCCGCCCATGAGGCGGGGGTGCCCTTCACCATGGGGGACATCGATCGCCTGAGCCGAAAGGTGCCCAATCTCTGCAAGGTGGCTCCGGCGACCCAGAAGTACCACATGGAGGACGTGCATCGGGCGGGGGGTGTCATCGCCATCCTGGCGGAGCTGGATCGTGGCGGGCTGATCCATCGGGAGGTCCCGACGGTGCACAGCGCCACCCTGGGGGAGGCCCTGGATCGTTGGGACGTCGCGCGCAGCGACGACGAGACGGCGCGCACGCGCTACCTGGCCGCCCCCGGCGGCATCCCCACCCAGGTGGCCTTCAGCCAGTCGCGCCGATGGCCGGACCTGGACCTGGACCGCGCCGAGGGATGCATCCGCGACCTGGAGCATGCCTACTCCCGGGACGGGGGACTCGCGGTGCTCTACGGCAACATCGCCCCCGACGGCTGCATCGTGAAGACGGCCGGGGTGGACGTGAGCATGTTCGAGGCCGAGCAGCTGCGGTACACCACCAGCGTGCCGACCTCCCTGATCCGGGTCTTCACCGGGCCGGCACGCATCTTCGAGAGTCAGGAGGCGGCGGTGGAGGCGATCCTCGGCGACCGCATCCAGCCCGGGGACGTGGTGGTGATCCGCTACGAGGGTCCCAAGGGCGGACCCGGGATGCAGGAGATGCTCTATCCCACCAGTTATCTCAAGTCGAAGGGCCTGGGCAAGGCCTGCGCCCTGATCACCGACGGGCGCTTCTCCGGCGGCACCTCGGGGCTGTCCATCGGCCATGTCTCGCCGGAGGCGGCCGAGGGCGGGCCCATAGGGCTGGTGGAGGAGGGGGACCTGATCGAGATCGACATCCCCAATCGGGCGATCCGGGCTCGGGTGACCGACGAGGAGTTGGCCGCGCGGCGCGCCCGCATGGAGGCGCGTGGGGACCGGGCCTGGCGGCCGATCGACCGGGAGCGCGCGGTCTCGGCC
>JBAPYD010000331.1:0-1764 GCA_049284555.1 Chromatiaceae bacterium
GGCCTGCCGGTCGCCCTCGACCCGGTGGATGGCGGACTCGCCGTCCACGAGCAGGGTCGCGTACAGGAGCCCGTCCTGGTGCGTGGCGATGGAGCCACCGCGACCGTCGGGAGAGGCCAGCAGGGCGAGGCGCCCGCGCCGCTCCTCCGCGCTGAAGTGACGCTGGTCGTAACGGGGCGTGACCCCCAACCGGTTGGGCATGAGCCAGATCTGGAGCAGGTGCACCGTCTCGGAGTCCGATGCGTTGAACTCGCTGTGGCGCACCCCGGTCCCGGCGCTCATGTACTGGACGTCTCCCGGTCGGATCACCGAGCCGTTGCCCATGCTGTCCTTGTGCTCCAGGGCACCCTCCAGGACATAGGTCAGGATCTCCATGTCCTTGTGGCCATGGGTGGGAAAGCCCCCCGCGGGTGCGATCCAGTCCTCGTTGATCACCCGCAGATTGGACACCCCCATGTGGCGCGGGTCGTAGTAGTCCCCGAAGGAGAAGCTGTGGTAGCTCTTCAGCCAGTCGAACCGCGCATGTCCGCGCTCGTCCGAACGTCTCAGGTTCATCATGGTCGGTCTCCCCTGAATGATGTTTGATGGGGGAAACCTGGTGTCTTGGTCGGTGGAAGACCAGCGGGAGGTCGGTCGAAACAGCCGTGCGGCGACCGCAAGAATCCGCGCACCTGCCCCCGGCGATCAGGCAGGCTGCGGGTCAATCGCCTTCCTGGCGCCTGGTCGGCTCGCGTACCGAGACGCGCGAGCCTCGGGACGCGAGCTGTTCAAGGGCGTGAGGCCTGCGAACCTGTCGGGCCCTGCTTGGCCAGCGCGGGAGGCGCCAGAAATCAGCGCCTGTCTGGGGAGATGCCGGGCGATCCCTCGCCCGGACGGAAAACGGAATAAATCAGCGTTTCCCTAGGCCTGGGCCTCGATGAAGGCGCGCAGACCCTGCTCCTCGTCCTTGGTGAGAGAGGTCTGGATCACCTTGCCCTTCCCCCGGAACTGCTCCAGCTTCTCCAGGACCTTGTCCGCCGTGACCTTCTTGACCAGGATGAAGATCGCCGAGCAGCCGGGCTTGAAGCTGTCCGCCAGGTCCTTCATGAACTGGTCATTGATCCCCAGGTCCGTGAAACGGCCAGACAGGGCCCCGGCCCCCGCACCCACGGCGGCGCCCAGCAGGGGATTGAGAAAGATCATGCCGATCAGCATGCCCCAAAAGCCGCCGCCCACCGCGCCCATCGCGGTCAGATTGGTGGCCTGATGGAGCTTGACCTTGCCCTGGTCGTCCTTGGTGACGACCACCACGTCCTCCATGTCGATCAGATACTCCTTCTGCAGCTTGGCCAGGGCGGCCCGCATCTCGAAGGCCAGCTGCTCCTCGGGAAACGAGATCACGACCAGGGTGCTCATTGGAAGCTCCTCAATTGGGCTGTTGGAAAGGTTTGGGGTTGGAGCGCCGAAAAGGCGCCGGGCGGTCAGGCTCCCAGGGGGCTCAGGAATGGAGTCAAGGTCTCATCTGTCCCCCGGGGCGTTCCTTCAGTAGGCGATCTCCGAGACGACCCCATTGACCACGACCACCTCGGCCAGCCCCTCGGGCCGCACGGGGCACAGGTAGTTGACGACCGAGACGCCGGTGACCGGGCCTCCGGCGGAGTCGGGAGACTGGGGGACCGGATCGTAACCCTGCGCCTGCGCCGAGAAGCAGCCGCAGCGCGTGAGCTGGTCCGTGTCCATACCGCGCTCGAGGACACAGCGACCGGCCTCGGGCAACCCGCCGGC
>JBAPYD010000332.1:0-1606 GCA_049284555.1 Chromatiaceae bacterium
GTGCCTCCAGGGTCTTTTCCTTCTGGCGTTGGGGGGAAAGCTGGAGGGGGGGATAGCGGCGGGTGGGCAATGACAGCAGATCCGCCAGCAGCGGTGCGGCATCGGACGCCTTGACTCCGTTTGCCGCGAGCAATGCCTCGAGCTTGTCGAGCCGCTGCGCGGGATCGTCTTCACGGGCAAACTTCGCCGCAAACTCGAGCTGCTCGACGATGGGATACAGGGCGGAGTTGCTGAAGTGGGGGGAGCACTGGTAGCGCAGCGCGGTATGGGCTTCCGTGAGCTCCTGTCGCAGTGCGTGGCAGAGACGGGATTTCCCGATTCCGGCCTCACCGCCGACGAGCACTACCCGGCCCTTCCCGTCCCGCGCCTGCTTCCATTGGTCGAGGAGCAGCTCGAGTTCTTCCTCACGCCCCACCAGGTCGGTCAGCCGCCTCCCTGCCTGAACGGCATCGAAGCGACCCTCCGTCTTCCGGACGGCATCGACGCGCCAGAGGGGGATCGGTTCGGCGAACCCCTTGAGGCTGTGGGCGCCAAGGTCCGTGAGCGCAAAGGCATCGCCGATCAGGCGGCGGGTCGCCGGCGCGAGGACGACCTGGTCCGGGCCCGCGAGGCTCATGACGCGGGCCGCGAGATTGGGTGCCTCCCCGACGGCCAGCTTCGCCTCGGTGTTGTCGTCGGGGGATCGCTCGCCAACCACCACGGTTCCCGTGGTCAGGCCCACGCGGACCGAGAGCTTGGACGCCCCGCGTATGGCATTGACCGCCCGGACGATCTCCAGGCCCGAGCGGACCCCGCGCTCGGCCGCGTCCTCGTAGGCCGTGGGCCATCCGAAGTAGATCAGCAGTCCGTCCCCAAGGTACTGGGCGACATGGCCGTCGTAGCGTGCAACCACATCGCCACAGGCCTTGCGATAGGTCTGGATCAGCTCCCGGAGCTCCTCGGGGTCGAGGAGCGTGGACAGGGCCGTGGATCCCACCAAATCGCAGAACATCACGGTCAATTGCCGCCGCTCGCCCATCGTTTCGGTGCGCGCGGGTCCGTCGGCCTCCCTCGGCAGACATCCGTCTTGGCGTTGCAGCTGCGCGATGGCATGAAGAACGCGCTTACGAGGCCCGAAGGCCAGACCGAGCTCCTTGAGGTCCGAGTCCGTCAGGACCTTCATGGCCTTCAGGTCGACCTCGTTGTCCACGAAGATCGCCTCGAGATCCACGAGGTCATTGGCACGGAGCCAGTCGCTCAGGGTCTGGGTCATGTCAGCCCCCGGTCGTGTGCGATGGGATCCCGCTCATGCGGGACCAGGAGTCCGCGCGCCATCAGCCAGCGGGCGATGGACAGACCCTGATCGGGGGGAACCCTAGGCATCCAGGAGTGCAACAGCTCGGGCACTGTCATCCCCCCGCGAACGCACCGCAGCAGGGGGACCAGCTCCACGTCGCCCAGGAAGGCGACGGGTGAATCCAGGGAGGGGTGTCGCACCGCCGGTCGGGCCTCGATGAACCGGTCCATGACGCAAGGCAGCTCAACGATTTCAACACTCGACGACAGGCCCAACGGGGTGTCGGGGGGGGCAGGGGGGGCGGGCTCGGGCCGGCTGACCGCTACCCAG
>JBAPYD010000333.1:0-2217 GCA_049284555.1 Chromatiaceae bacterium
TCCAATCACAGGATGCCAGAGCTGCCTGACCGACCCGCTCGCTTGTAGTGCCGACCTTTTGCATCCCGCTCTCGGGATATCAATCAGTTACCCTTGCCCATGGCCCTCAGTTGCGGAAGTCGGGCTAACCACGGAGCCAACGGCTTTGATGTCGCGTTCCTTCAGGGCTGACGATCCCTGCCCGATAACCCAGGGCGTTGCCCTGGGCTGGTATGCCTCACCCCTCCAGGGTGGGTGAGCCAAGCAGCCAGCCAACAACCGGGTAGACGGCCTGCGCCGATCACAAGCGCGCAATCGCAGCCATTATCCAATTGACGGGTCAAAGCCGCGTCATAATGTTCAAGTTGTTTCTGATATGTGCCCTATTGTTGGTTACCTTGGTTACCTTGGTTGAACTGTGCTGAATGGCACAGCTGACAGGCGACCTCGGTCCCCTTGGGAAGCGTCGCAAACTCCTCCCCTGCGGCACACTCCGGCAGGGTACCCTGATCGTTCATGCATTGAATCAGGCGGTCCGTGGCGGTCCGGGCCAGCACCGTTCCCTCTAGATCCGCACCATGACACGCACGGCACTGCTCAAAGTTGGGACCGCCGAAACCCTGATGGTTGAAGAGCCAGCGCTGATCCGGTCCATTGAGGTCGGCGATGGGATGCATGCCGTGGGGACCGCCCAGTCCGAGCGGCAGACCGGTGTCGGTGGTTTCGTGGCAGGTGGCGCACTCGATGATGAACCCACCATGTCCTTGCAGCTGATTGGTCGCCACATGGTCGTTGGCGAGGGGATTGACGACCGGCCACTCACCGTGGGTGGGTCCGTGGCAGGCCTCGCAGAAGATGCCAGCATGCGTGTCTGTGCTGAGGCGATAGAGCATCGGATTGCCGTTGGCGAGCTGGTTTTCGGCGAAGCGCTGGTTGGTCGCGAGAATGGGCGTGGCCTTCGAATCGCCGACCCGATAGGCTTGCAACAGGCGGATTCCGTCCGCTGCAGCGATGGTGTCAGGCTCGCCGGCCAGGTTACTGAGGGCGTCCCCGGTGTGACAGGATTGACAGGCCGGCTCGTTCGCCCACGGCACTCTTGGTGTATCCGGATTGGTGTAGAAATCATCTGCCAGGACGAAGGCGCCTGGATTCTCGAGGGACACATCCGCTGAGAAGTCGTTGCCTACCTGGCCCATGTTGCCATGGCAGTCCTGGCACAGGATGCCGGCATTGTACATGGGGCCGCGCAGGCATCTGGTTCGCTCGCCGGGGTGGCATTGGAAGCAGCTGCCGAGGAGTGTCTGCCATTCGAAGGCATTGACGGGCGTTGTCTCCTGATCGGCGGTCCGCAGGGGGTCCGTCGGCGGGGGCAGCTCGGCGAAAAGACCCGTGCTGTAGTGAAAGGTGTGCATGGCCCGGGACATGGTCTTGTTGATCGTCTGCTCGCGCCCATTGGCCAGTTCATCGCCGGGACCGAGGGGACCCAATTGCGCCAGATCCAGGGCGGGTGTGTAATGGCATTTCTGGCAAACCACCGGCACCTGTTCCTCCAGCGGGGGCGAATAGAGGTCCCCGTGCTTGAGGTCGTGCAACCGTAGTATGTTCAGATCACTCGCATACTCGACGCTGACGATGGGGATCACGCTCTCCGCTTCGGGGTCGTCGGCGGCTTGCGCCACCTCGATGTCGTTCCCTTCCAGTCGCTTGATTCCTTCTCCATTACCACCGTCTTCTCGGGCAGCGTGACAGTTGGTGCAGTTGGTCTCCCCCGAGACCGGAACCACGCTGTCAACGGAGGCCAGTATCGATCCGGCTATCTTGCCAAGTCCGTTGCCCTTTGCCGCCACCGCTTGGACGCGCATCAAGGGGTACGCGTTTTCACGGCCAGAGTCATCGAAGGTCGTGATCGGGATGCCTTCCGCAGAGAACCAGTTCACGCCTGATGCGACGTAGCCGAAGGGCAGTTGTGTGAATAGGGGATAATGTCGCACGAACAGCTCGAAAGGCTCGGGATGATTATCTTCATAGGGTTCCTCTATTCCCGGCATGGCCTGAAAATCGAGCACCAAGTCGCCCGACCCCAGCACGAGTTCCTCGATGTCCGGTACGGGTAGACTAAGGTCCTCCTCGACCAACTCGTCTAGCGGCGTGAGGGCGGGCGGATAGAGTGGGTCGTAAGCCCCATCAGCCACTGAATCCCAGAAGTTCGTCTTGAACACGCCGCCATCCGAGGAAAGG
>JBAPYD010000334.1:0-2013 GCA_049284555.1 Chromatiaceae bacterium
GGCGAGCTGAGCGTGTACGCCGAGCTCACGGTCCCCGCGACTCTCGGGCAGACCTGGGAGGTCCTGGTGGACTACGACCGTATGGGCGAGTTTCTGTCCACCGTCGACGCGAGCCGGATCGTCAAGCGCGAGGGCAGCCGCCTGGAGGTCGCACAGACGAGTCATCTGCGTTTCGGCCCCCTCAAGATCTCGCTGAACAACCGGCGCCGGGTCGAGCTGAGCCCCCAGCGGGAAATCCGCTCCCATCTGATCGAGGGCGACCTCAAGGCATCCGATTTCACGACGAGCCTCGTTGAAGAGGGGGCTGTGATGCGTGTCACCTGGCGCGGGAGGATGGTGCCGGGCCCCCTTGCTCGACTGGCAGTCACCCCCGATACCGTCGAGGGGGAGCTGCGCCAGCTCTGTCAGGAGCTGCGGGCCGAGATCCTTCGTCGCGAGGCGCGGCGGACGTCTCCTGCCTGTCGGATAGCCCAGGCGTGCGAGTAAGTGGTGGGCCGCATACGAAGTGTATCGGCGCTTGGACCACAGCAAGGCCCCGCTTCCGACGTCAGAGACGCCGCCGAGACCGCTTCAGCCTCCGCAACCCGAATTGGAACGCGTGGCCGCGAACACGACCGATAGGTCCGAGTCGCGGCTCCTGTGTCGCGAGGCGGGGGGCGCGTAACGTTCACGCATGCGGCAACCAAAGGTTCTCGACTCGGTGTTGCGGTGGTCGTAACTTACCCGTCTTCCGAGTCCCTGATCGCCCCAGGTCAAATGCGGTGTCCACGTTCGAAGGTCTTATCAGGAAGGTGAACAATCGCCGCCCATTGGTCCGGCTATTCGCCATCCTCTTACTCGGCCTCTGCACCTCCTCCGCCGTCTTGGGGATCGAAGGCCCCGGCGAGGCGGATCGATCGGCCGGTTTGGCGGCGGACACCGCGGATGTGAAGCTGGACGGTGGCGTGATCCTCAGGGTGCGGGGAATCGCCTCTTTCCCGGCCGAGCGCCGCGCGGCCGAGATCGGCGCCCGAATCAAGGCCATCGCCGCCGATCCGGGCATCGCAGCCGGGGACATCTCGCTGGAGGACAAGGGAAACCTCACGATAGTCATGGCTGGGGGCCGGCTGGTGCTCGGACTCGCCGATGTGGACGCGGAGGTCGAGGGGATCGAGCGCGGCCTCCTGGCGGAGCGGGTGAAGCTGAGACTGCAGGAGGCACTGACAGATTACCGTCTCGACCGCAGCCCCCGCGTCTTGTTGCGCAACAGCCTGTACGCACTAGGGGCGTCGGTCGTGGTATTCGGGCTGTACCTGGGACTCCGGAAGGGATTTCGCGGCCTGGACCGAATCGTGGCGCGCCAGCTCCAGACCCGCCTCAAGGCGCTGGAGGCACAGTCGGCACGATTTATCCGGGCCCAGCAGCTGGCGCGGCTCCTGCGCTCCCTCCTCAAGGCGATCCACGCCCTCCTTGTGGCCTTGACCCTCTATTTCTACTTGAACTTCGTGCTCGGACTGTACCCGTGGACGCGGCCGTTCGCGGCCTGGCTCTTCGATCTGCTCCTGAGCCCGCTCCGCAGCATGGGAGAGGCGGTCCTCGCCACCATCCCGGACCTGGTCTTCCTGGTCATTCTCTTTTTCGTCACACGCTACGTCCTGGGGATGCTCCGGGCCTTCTTCGCGAACATCGACAACGGCGTGATCAAGCTCGCCTCATTCGAGCGGGAATGGGCCTGGCCCACCTATCGAATCGCCCGTCTGCTGGCCCTCATCTTCGCGTTGGTGGTCGCCTACCCCTATATCCCCGGATCCGATTCCGAGGCGTTCAAGGGCATCTCCCTTCTGCTCGGGTTGATTGTCTCGATCGGCTCCTCCTCGATCATTGCCAATATCATCGCCGGCTACAGCCTGGCCTACCGACGGCCCTTCAGGGTCGGTGACCGGGTCGAGATCAACGGCACCATCGGCGACGTCATCGAGATGCGGGTGCTGGTGACCCGCCTGCGCTCGCTCAAGAACGAGGAGGTCGTAATTC
>JBAPYD010000335.1:0-3211 GCA_049284555.1 Chromatiaceae bacterium
CCATGTGGGGGAGGTCGAGAGCATCGACGCCTCGCTCATCCACATGCTGGTGCAGGGGGCCTTCATCCCGGTCATCGCCCCGATCGGAGTCGGCGATGACGGCCGTTCCTACAACATCAACGCGGACCTGGTGGCCGGGAAGGTCGCGGAGGTGCTGAAGGCCGAGAAGCTCCTGCTCCTGACCAACACCGCCGGCCTGCTGGATGCGGAGGGACGGCTGATCTCGGAGCTGGACGTCGGCCGCGTCGAGGACCTTGCGCGGGAAGGGGTGATCGCGGGCGGCATGCTGCCCAAGGTGCAGTGCGCCGTCGACGCCGTGCATAGCGGGGTCAAGACCGCCCACATCATCGACGGGCGGGTGGAGCACGCGGTCATGCTCGATCTGTTCACGGACGAGGGGGTCGGCACCCTGATCCGGAGCCGCTAGCGAGGATTAGACCGGACCCCAGCCGTCGGGTGCCCGGGGAGCGCTAACGGCCATGGCGCCCCTGCCACCCGAGCACATGTAAGTTCCCGGCGCCACGGCCGATCCCTCACCCCGCCCTCTCCCAGTGGGAGAGGGCACATTGGAGCGCGCTCCCGGCGCGACTTCCATGGTAGTGAATCGCGCTTCTCCGGACCCGCGGTGATCAAATGCCACCCGGGCATTTGATCACCGCGCTAGGGCTGGCCCACCACCGCATGGCGGAAGCCGTCCAGAATCCGCTGGACCCGTTCATCCTTGCAGTCCAGGTCCGTGGAGCCGGGATTCTTGCACTGCATGTCGAGGAACAGCGAGGCGCTCTCCTCGCCTTCATCCTGGATCAGCGAAAGGGCCAGACTGAGGTCCTCGCTGGTCTTGGGGGAGGCGGTGATCAGGATGTTGCGGCCGAGGAGCTGAACCGGCGTCGTCGCATGCTCGCGGACATAGCGGGCCGCCCGCTCCCACAGCCGGCCGCATTGCGCTTGTCCGGTACAGGTGACCAGGTTACCGAGGGCTGGTCGGCTCTGGTCCGCGGGGACCTGGGTGCTGTCCTCGGGAATCGCCTTGAGCTGGAGGAAGCGCTTGTGGTCCCGCTCGAACTCCGCGCGAATGGACTCCTTCTGCCGCTCCCGTTCAACGATGGATGAGTAGGCCTCGCGAATCGCGCGCTCGGACTTGGCCATACCCTCCTCCAGATGCGGTGGAATGGGCTTTCCCGAACGCTCCAGGTCCGCCGCCTCGGAACGGAGCTGGGCGAGTCGCTCCTGCTCGCGCCGGATGTTGCTGCGCGCCACGCCGATGAACACGTCGACCGCCGCGAGCTTGCCATCCCGCGCCATGACCAAATCGTCCACGGAACGAAAGCTGCTGAGGAGGACCCGGTCGGCCGCCCGCTGCTGCTCCAGGAGTCGCTCCTGCTCGGCGCGCAGACGTTTGAGCTCCCGCTCGCGCAGGATCTCGTCGGGGGTCTGGGCGGGAGGGACCGTCTCCAGGGGGACCCCCTCCTGGCTCAGGGCCGTGTGTCCCTTGTCGACCTGACCCGGGGGGATCTTGTCCGTGTAATGGACGCCCCCCTGCTCATCCACCCAACGGTAGAAGCGTGCCTCGCAGTGGGCGGAAAACAGCAGAGGCGGCGCCAGCCCCAGAATCAAGGCAAGCGGCAACACCCTGGCATGGAACTGAGTGCGAAACACGTCAATGGTTACCTGATCAGCGAGCCTTCCCCAAATCGAATCCCACCCCGAAACCCACGATGGTCCGGCATCTGTCGCAGTCGGACCGGTCAGACTCCGAACTCGGCCCGGTAGCTCCTGAGCCGCTCCAGCCAACCCGCACTGTCCGACTGACCCTGCAGGAAATCGATCAGGTGGTCGAGGGTGAGGACGCTCACCACCGGGATACCCAGCGACTCGCGAACCTCTGCGACCGCGGATCGCCCGTCCTGGCCCCGTTCCTGGCGGTCCAGGGCGATAACCACGCCCGCGGGCTGGGCCCCATGGCGTCGGATGATTTCGACCGACTCGCGAACAGAGGTTCCCGCGGTGATGACATCGTCGATGATGAGAACCCGTCCCCCCAAGGGGCGCCCGACGATCAGCCCCCCTTCCCCATGATCCTTGGCCTCCTTGCGATTGAAGGCATAGGGAAGGTCCCTTCCGAACTCCCCCGCCAGGGCCATGCTGGTGGCCACCGCAAGGGGGATTCCCTTGTAGGCTGGGCCGTACAGCAGGTCGAACCCGAGACCGGAGTCCTGGATGCAGGCGGCATAGGCCCGGGCGACCCGGGCGAGCCGATCGCCGGTATCGAAGAGACCCGTGTTGAAGAAATAGGGGCTGGAGCGCCCCGACTTCAGGGTGAACTCTCCGAAACGCAGGGCCCCGATCTGGGCGGCGAAGGTCAGGAAGTCACGTTGATAGGGCTTCATGGGGTCGAGCTCGGATCCAGACTGCAGTTGGTATCATAGAGGCGTGCGCGGGCCCGACATGGGGAACCCGGTCGCCACTCCAAGGAGACGCTGATCAAAGGCCACCCTGGCCCTTGGTTATGGCGAGCCATCCCTGGGCCGCCTCCCCACTGAACTTGGCCGGCACAGACCCATCACCGGAGTCCCCGCATTGAGTCCCCAAGGGATCTATCTCACCGCCTTCCTCGTCGGATTGCTCGGCGGTGTCCATTGCCTTTCCATGTGCGCCGGCCTGGTCAGCTCCCTGACCCTCGGCCTGGATCCGAAGGTGCGCGGCGACACCCTGAGGATGGCTCCCTACCAGCTCGCCTACAATCTTGGGCGCATCGCCGGCTATGGGGTGGCCGGGGCGATCGTTGGGGGGTTCGGGGCCCTGCTGCTCCAGCTTGGCTCCATCCAAACCGCCCAGCGAGTGCTCTATGGCCTTGCCGGCCTGGCCATGATCCTGCTTGGACTCTACCTCGGCGGCTGGTGGCGCATCCTGGGCGCCACCGAGCGCCTGGGCATCCACCTGTGGCGCCGGCTGGAGCCCCTGGGCAGAAAGCTGCTGCCGGTGCGCCGCATCCCTGACGCCCTGCTGCTCGGTTTCCTCTGGGCCTGGATCCCCTGCGGCCTGGTGTACAGCGTCCTGATCACCGCCGTGTCCACGGGCAGCCCGCTCGATGGGGCCCTGTTGATGCTGGCCTTCGGCGCCGGCACCCTGCCGAACCTCTTGGGGATCGGGCTGCTCGCCGGCGCCGCCGCCCGGCTGGCGGAGCGCCCCTGGCTGCGGCAGGGTGCGGGCC
>JBAPYD010000336.1:0-1844 GCA_049284555.1 Chromatiaceae bacterium
GAGATTGGGTAAGAATCCGCCGTAGTTCGGGCTTCAGCCCGACTACGACGTTGCAGGAGAGCCGAGAGGGCGCCGTGGGGCTGAAGCCCGACTCCGCCCGACACGGAATTGACTGGCTGGCCGCCTCGCCCGGATAGCTTCACAGTCTTTACCGCTCCATCCGGGTTCTCGCTGGAAGGCCGATGCGAGAGCGCCTCTCGATGTGCTCGGGCCCGTGTGTCATGAGCCCCCTGCGTCTGAACAGGGCGCCATCGGACCGCCGAGCGTCCGGGCTAGCCCCATAGCTCCGAGAGACCGAGCGCCACGCCGTCGAAGGGCGGGGCCTTGACGGTCTCTTCGCCGTCATGGCTGCCGAGCAGGACCCAGCGTTCCGACTCGAGCCCATAGGTCTCGAGGGTCCGGAGATCGGGGTCCAGCAGCCAGAGGTGCGCGACCCCGTGCTCCGCATAGATGCGCATCTTGAGCACGCGATCGGTCCGGGCGGTCGAGGGCGATAGGATCTCGCAGACCCAATCGGGGGCCAGGTCGAACCAGGGTGTCTCCGGAAGACCGGGCATGCGCTCCCGGCGCCAGCCCGCCAGGTCCGGCACCAGCACCTGGGCGCCGAGATGGACCTCGGGCTCGCCGATGATCCACCAGCCGCCGGGGCCCCCGCGGCCCTTTCCGAAAGGTCCCACCAACGACTCGGTCAGGTTCGAGAAGGCGACCGCATGCCGCGGCGCCGGGCGCGGGTGGGTGTGGAGCTCACCGTCCAGGATCTCCGCCACCAGGTGCTCGGGCACGCGGCACAGATCCTCGTAGGTCGCTGGGGCGGATTCGGGGTGAGCCAACGGGCGAGTCCTCGCTGCAGGGACCAGTTTGAGCTGGAGTCTAATGGATCTCGAGGCTCACGGTGGCACGGGTATCCGTTTCGCCCACTGGCGCCCTGAGCTCGGGTGCATCCGCTTCCTGCGCCTCATGGCAGCGCCGCTGGGACTCGGCCCATTCGGCATCGGCGATGCGCTTCAGGTCGTGGCGGATGGCGTCGTATTCGCAGTAGCGCTTGCGTGACCAGTCCGATGGCGAGAGTGCCTCGATCTCACCGGTTGGCGTGAGATGCGTACCGGTCTCCACTTCGACCTTTAACGGTGTCTTGTCGATGGGCCAGGCATTGTCGACGGAGAGTCCCAGGTGCGCAGGCCGATCTCCAGCTCGGGGTAGGGTGCATCCATTGCGTTGGTGCGGGATCAGTCTACGTTGGTGGCGATGGCCTGCCAGAAGGCATGGGCCACCGCGGGCTTGGCGATGTCGCTGTGGGCGCCCGAGGCCCCCGAGCCCTGGTTGATGAAGCCGCTCGACTCCAGGTTGTAGACCCGCCCGCCGTGGAAGCCGTAGTCCGCCTCCGGGGGCAGCATCTCCCGGCCTTCCAGCGTGATGCCGGGCCCCTGGATGCCGAAGACGCCGACACCGCCGTACTTGGGCAGCGCGCCGGGGGCGAAGTCCACCTGTCCTGCCACGCCCGCGCCCATGGGGTAGTAGACGCGCACGGCCGTGTCGTGCTGGGACTGGGTGGTGACGATGGGTCCGGCGACCTTGCCCTTGGCGATCAGCGGGTTGAAGTAGCCGGCCTTGCCCATGGCCACGGGGATGTCGGAGCAATAGGACCAGAGTGACAGGGCCCCCTGGGCCAGAAACAGCGAGTGGACGGGCCTCGGGAGCGGGGCGTCCCCGCCGGCGCCGTTCACCGCCGCGGAGACGACGATGCAGCCGAAGCTGTGTCCCATAAGGTGGAAGCGCACATCGCGGTCCCCGGCGGCCGACTCAAGGCGGCGCAGCAGGCGCGCGGCCCCGGACTCCCCGACGCT
>JBAPYD010000337.1:0-10079 GCA_049284555.1 Chromatiaceae bacterium
GCCCTAGCTCGCGGTGATGAGCCGACGCTCAGTGACGCGGCATTGGTTCTGCGCGCCTATCGGCACTGGGGCACGGCCTGCGTCGAGCATCTCCTCGGCGACTTTGTCTTCGCCCTCTGGGACCCCCAACGCAGGGGGTTGTTCGTGGCGAGGGATCCCTTAGGGGCGCGTAGCCTCTGCTATCATCTGGGCCCAGAATCTGCGGTCGTCGCCTCGGAGATCGTCCAGGTGCTGGCCCACCCCAGCGTCCCGGCGCGACTGAACGAGCGCAAGGTCGCCGATCATCTCGCGTTCTTGTTCGACGATCACCAGCGGTCGTTCTACGAGGAGGTTGACTATCTGCCGCCGGCTCATTGTCTTTGGGTATCGGCCCGGGAGACGCGTCGTTGGCGATACTGGGAGCTGCGGCCGGGGCCGCTCCTGCGGTACCGCCACGAGGACGAGTATGCCGAGCACTTTCGGGAGTTGGTCCGTACCGCCATAAGGTGCCGTATGCGCAGCCGGGGGCGAATCGGGATCTCGCTCAGCGGCGGGCTGGATTCCTCCCTACTCGCCGCGCTCGCGGCGGATCTGCTGCCGCAGACGGTGTCTTCGCAACCCCGTCTGGAGGCGTTCTCCTACGCCTTCGACGAGCTGAGCTCCTGCGATGAACGGCCCCTGATCCGGCCGATGGTTGCGCGTTACGGACTGAACGCGCATTACCTTTCCTGCGATCAGGCCTGGACGCTGCATCACCCGCACGCCTGGCCGGTGTACCGGGATTATGTCCTCTGGGATCCGTACGCATGGCTGCCGTGGGAGGTGATGCAGGCGGCACAGCAGGCCGACTGTCGGGTGTTGCTCGCGGGTTACTATGGCGACAGCTTGTGTGGACCGGGCCGGTTTTGGGCTGCCGATTTGCTGCGGCGCTGGCAGCTCGGCGCCTTGATGCGAATCGTGGCGGGTAGCTATCGGCAGGTGCGATGGCGTCGCGACCTGATTGGTTACGGCATCCGCGCCCTGGCTCCGGAGTGGCTGAGGAGGCTCCGTCGGCGCCTGCGCACGGCGCGATCGGCTCGGCTGTCCGACGTGAAATTGCATCCGAGCTTCATTACACGAACCCGTTTGCAACAGCGGCTAGAAGAATCGGCATCGTGCCTGATCACCGCGAAACCGCTGCGCGAGCGCTGGGCTCGAGATCTGACCGCCAATTGTTACAGTCAGCCTCCCGGAAGTGTCAGGAAGGCTTATCACGGGCACGGTATCGAGCTGGAGTCGCCCTATCATGATCGGCGCCTGGTCGAGTATGTGCTTGCGCTGCCCGGCGAGCAGCTGGGGCGCCCCGGTGCCGATCGGTGGGTCCACCGCCGCGCCCTGTCGGGCCTCGTCCCGGACAGCGTGCGGGAGCGGAACGATCGAACGGTATTCACCCCGCTGATGGAGAAGGGGTTGCTTGACCGGGAACGCGGGACGGTCCAGGCAATAATGCGCCGTTCCCAGCTCGTTGAGCGGGAGATTGTCGACGGTGGCTGGCTGCGGCAGCAGCTGACGCTGGGCGCGCGCTGGGCGGGGGACGGCCTTCCGCTTTGGCTGTGCATCAGCCTGGAGTTGTGGCTGCGCCGCTATTGGTCCTAGGATAGGTTCTTGAGGAGTGACCTAGATGAGCTCTGATCATCGGCAACGACCTGAAGACACGCAAGCAATCGTAGAATCGCCGCGCAAGGCGCCGGGGAAGCGGCCCTATCGGCGCCCCGTGCTGCAGGAGCTGGGACCCGTGGTCCAAACCACGTTGGCGCCAAGCCCTGGGACGTTCGAGAGCGGCCAAGGGGCAGGCTTCAGGTCTCCCACGCGTTAGGGGAGCCTGTCGTCAGCCACGCGGAACCGGCGCCTTGAGTCGCCTTCGTGCCTGACCAGGAAGTAGGCTTTCGCGGTCGCCTCTCGACTCGAGGAAGGGCTGGTCTACGGCTGCGCATCCGGCGGCAGCGGAGCAGGCTCACGCAGCGCTTCGCGTGGGGTCCCGGCCTGAATGTTGTCGTCTGACCAAGGTGAGCGGGTGCACCGTCCGTTAGCCTCGCAAAAAGGCCGCCTGCTTCGACTGGTGTGCGCTGGCTGTCTTGGACGAAGTCACGGGGCTGAGGTTTGGGCGTACCGCCTTGCGCTCATGACGCTCGCCAGTGATGTGCCCTTGCCCGCCTTGGCGCCGCTCCGTATCCCATTGCGAAGTGTCCCGCTCCACGCGTCTGCAGCAGGGTCGCCGCGGCCGATCGGCTCGGGCCGCCCCCGGGTAGTCGCTGGCTGGATTGCGGGCGACACGCGCGCCGTTGCCTGCGCTGGTGAAGCGGGACGGTACGATGTGGAGATCGCCGGGATCGGGACGTTTTCGGTGGACGCCGATTCGGGCTGGATACGCTGCGACGGGTGGCGCACCGATGCGGCGGCAGCGCTCTTCGAGGAAGTCTTGCTCGGTCCGCCGGTTGCGCTCCTCTTGGCAGGGCGGGACATCTGGTGCCTCCATGCGAGCGCGGTCTTGTTCAAGGGACGCGCCCTATTGTTCCTTGGACCTTCCGGTTGCGGCAAGTCGACCCTGGCCGCCCATTGCGCCGAGCACGCGGGTCTTCTAAGACTTGCCGACGATATCCTGCCGTGCGCACTGGTCGATGCCGTGCCCAGCGCGCAACCCAGTTTTCCTCAGCTCAAGCTACCCGAGGCGGCACAGTATCCGCCGCGGGCCCGCGGCAGCGTGCCTATCGGGGCTCTGCTGTTTCTAGATCCCGCGCCCCTGGGCGGTCAGGTTGCTGTCGAAGCGCTCGCGATCCGCGCCGCGATGAAACGGCTGGTCGAGCAGACGGTTGCGGTCGGCCTGTTCGATCGTTGGCTGCATCAGCAACAGCTTCGGTTCCTGTCCGACCTGATTTCCTTAGTACCTGCCTTCCTCTTGCACTACCCGCACGAGCGCGGCCGTCTGCCCGAGGTCCGCGACGCCGTGACCGATTTGGCACGGCGTTGCCGAGCGACGGAAGGCCCCCGAGCCTGATCGTCGGACGTATCTTGCCGCGCCCCAGCTCGCGGTGGTCTGCGGGCGGCAGCGCGCATTCGCCGCCCACCCTCGACCTGCACCGGAATCCCAATGGATCAGCGGTCACCAGGCGCCGGGACCCGAGGACATCGCCGCTGGAAAGATGCGGTCAGGGTCGCCATTGTGGGAGAGTCAGACCACATGTGACGAAGGGGTGAGGGGTTGATCATCATCGTCATGGGCGTCGCCGGCGCGGGAAAGAGCACCCTCGGAAAGGTGCTCGCGGAGGCCCTCGACTGGCCATTCATCGAGGGCGATGACTTCCACCCGGCCGCCAATGTGGCGAAGATGGCCAGGGGGGAGGCCCTCGACGACGACGACCGGGCCCCGTGGATCGCCCGGCTGCACGCGCGCATCGCGCAGGTCGCGGCTCGATCCGGGAACGCCGTGGTGGCATGCTCGGCGCTCAGGGCGAGCTACCGCAACCGGCTTGCCGACGGCGTCGGCGACGTACGGTTCGTCTTCCTGTCGGGCGCCCCGGAGACGATCGCGGGGCGCATCCGCGGCCGGCGTGCCCACTTCATGCCGCCCTCCCTGCTCGAAAGCCAGCTCGCCGCGCTGGAGCCGCCGGAAGGCGCGATCCGGGTGCCGATCGAGATCTCCACCGAGGAGCAGGCCGAGCGCGTCATTCGAACGATCCGGGGAGAGGCCTGCCCATGACCGTCTACCATTCCAGGACCATCGCGGAAGGGCTCGCCTTCCCCGAGGCCCCGCGCTGGCACGCCGGGCGCCTCTGGTTTACCGATCAGCACGCCCGCGCCGTCTTCGCGATGGCTCCCGCGGGGGCGCTTGAGAGGATCGCGGCGACCGAGGATCTCCCCGGGGGACTCGGATGGCTGCCCGATGGCCGCCTCCTGGTGGTGTTCATGACCCAGCGGCGGGTCATGCAGCTGACCAATGGGGCGCTGGTCGAGTACGCGGACCTCTCCGATAAGGCTTCCTTCCACTGCAACGACCTGGTGGTCGATGCCGCCGGCCGTGCCTACGTGGGGAACTTCGGGTTCGATCTGCACGGTGGGGCCGAGGTCGCGCCGGCGGAGATCATCCGAATCGACGGGGACGGCACCGTGGAAGTCTTCGCACGCGAGGTCGTCTTTCCCAATGGGGGGGTCATCACGCCCGAGGGCGATGTCCTGCTGGTCGCCGAGACCTTCGCCCACGGCATCTCGGCCTTCGGACTGGATTCCGAGGGGCGCATGGCCTCCCGCCAGGTCTGGGCGGACCTCGGCGAGCACACGCCGGACGGTATCTGCCTGGATGCGGACGGGGCGGTATGGGTCGCCTCGCCCGGCTCCGGGGCCCTCATCAGGGTGAAGCAGGGCGGCGCCGTCCTCGATGAGTGCCGGACGCGGGGAACGCCCTACGCCTGCATGCTCGGCGGCGAGGATCGCCGGACCCTCTATGTCTGCAGCTCGGAGACGGACGACCCCAGGGAGGCGGCCAGGCGCCGATCCGGCCGCATCGAGCAGGTGCGGGTCGAGATCCCGGGGGCGGGCCTGCCGTGATCGCGCAGGCGACGAGCCAACCGACGAACAACCCAGAGGAGTAAGGCCATGACTGTCTTTCGATCCGATGCCCTGCGCGGACAGCGCGCCCTGGTGACCGGGGGCAGCTCGGGGATCGGCGCCGCCGTTTGCCGGGCGCTGGCGGCGGCCGGGGCACGGGTGGTCGTCAACTACCTCTCCAACCGCGAGGAGGCCGATCTCCTGGTCAACGAGATCCAGGCCGACGGCGGGGAGGCCATGGCGATCCAGGCCGACGTCAGCCGGGAGGACGAGGTCCGGCGCCTGTTCCAGGAGATGATCGACACCTGGGGCAGCATCGAGATCCTGGTCGCCAATGCCGGGATCCAGCGCGATGCCCCCTTCCGCGAGATGACCCTGGCGCAGTGGAACAAGGTCATGGACGTGAACCTGACCGGCCAGTTCCTCTGTGCCCGGGAGGCCGTCCGGGAGTTCGAGCGCCGTGGGCTGATGCCCGAGGTCTCCCGCTCGGTCGGCAAGATCATCAGCATGTCATCGGTGCACGACGTCATCCCCTGGGCGGGACACGTCAACTATGCCGCGTCCAAGGGCGGTCTGATGATGTTCGTGAAGAGCCTCGCCCAGGAGGTCGCGCACCAGAAGATCCGCGTCAACGCGATCTCTCCCGGCGCCATTCGCACCAACATCAACCGAGCGGCCTGGGAGACGCCGGAGGCCGAGGCGGAGCTGTTGCGCCTGATCCCCTACGAGCGCATCGGCGACCCGATGGACATCGGTCAAGTGGCCGTCTGGCTGGCCTCGGACGCGTCCGACTACATCACCGGGACGACCATCTATGTCGACGGTGGCATGACCCTGTACCCGGGATTCCGGGAAGGCGGTTGATTCGTCGCCGGCCCGTCCGGCACCATGCCCGGACCCCACGTCCAACTCAGCCGGGCCCTGCCCATCGATCCGCAAGTGCGGGAAATCGGCGTCTTGACTGGGGCCCCATTGATGGCGCGACTGCGGGGGTGAGAGAACGATGAACGCCGAACGTGATCGCCTGGCCAGACAGCGGGAAGGCATCGAGGACTGGCGCCTTTGGGGGCCTTATCTCAGCGAGCGGGCCTGGGGTACGGTGCGCGAGGACTACAGCGCGGACGGCACGGCCTGGGAGTACTTCGGCCATGACCAGGCGCGCTCACGGGCCTACCGCTGGAGCGAGGACGGCCTCGGCGGACTCTGCGACCGGTCCCAGTATCTGTGCTTCGCGCTGGCCCTCTGGAACGGCCACGACCCGATCCTGAAGGAGCGCGCATTCGGCCTGACGGGCAACGAGGGCAACCGGGGCGAGGACGTCAAGGAGTACTACTTCTACCGCGACGCGACCCCGTCGCACAGCTACCTGCGCTACCTCTACAAGTATCCCCAGGCGGCCTTCCCCTATCGCCAGCTGGTGGAGGAAAACCGCCGCCGGGATCGGCTCCAGCCACCGTTCAACCTGCTCGACAGCGGTGTCCTGGACGAGCAGGCGTACTGGGACCTGGAGGTCCACTACGCGAAGGCCTCCCCGGACGAGATCCACATCCGTATCTACGCCCACAATCGGGGCGGGAACGACGCGCAGATCCATCTGATCCCGACCCTCTGGTTTCGAAACACCTGGTCCTGGTCCGAGGAGGCCACCGAGAGACCCGTCCTGAGGACGCTGCCCGCGCCGGCCGGCAAGGGCTGGGCGGTGAGGGCCGAGCATCCGCTGCTTGGCGAATACCACCTCTACGGCGCCCAGGGCGCGGAGCTACTGTTCACGGAGAACGAGACCAACGCCCAACGCCTGTGGCAGAGCCCGAACCCGAGTCCCTACGTGAAGGACGCCTTCCACCGGCGCATCGTGGAGGGTGAGGCCGACGCGGTGAGCCCGGGCCTCACCGGCACCAAGCTAGGCGCCTGGAGCCGCTGGACGGTGCCGTCCGGTCAGCACATCCGTGTCGATCTGGTGCTCTCACGCGAGCCGAAGCCGTCACCCTTCGAGCGGAGCGAGACCGTCTTCGCCGCGCGCCGCTCCGAGGCCGACGTCTACTACGATGAGATGCTGCCCGAGGCCAGCCCCGAAGACCTGGCCATCCTGCGCCAGTGCTGCGCGGGGATGATCTGGACCAAGCAGTTCTTCCACTACGACGTCGAGCGCTGGCTCCAGGGCGATCGCGGCACACCCCCGCCCAGCCGCCTCCAGGGGCGTAACCGGCACTGGCGCCACCTGCGCGCCCACGACGTCATCAGCATGCCCGACAAGTGGGAGTATCCCTGGTTCGCCGCCTGGGACCTGGCCTATCACTGCGCGACCCTGGCCCTGATCGACATCGACTTCGCCAAGGACCAGGTCGAGCTGATGCTGAGCGAGCGCTATCTGCACCCCAACGGCCAGATACCCGCCTACGAGTGGGCCTTCGGGGACGTGAACCCGCCGGTGCACGCGATGGGTGCCCTGAAGGTCTTCCGCGCGGAGCGGTCCCAGCGGGGCAGGGGGGATCTCGACTATCTGCAGCGTGTCTTCAACAAGCTGCTGCTCAATTTCGCCTGGTGGATCAACCGCAAGGACGCGCAGGGCCAGAACCTGTTCGAAGGGGGCTTTCTCGGGCTCGACAACATCTCGGTCTATGACCGTTCCCGCCCTCTGCCCGGCGGCTTCAGCCTCAAGCAGGCCGATGCCACTGGCTGGATGGCCATGTTCGCCCTGAACATGACCGTGATGGCCCTCGAGCTCTGCGCCGAGGACCCGGAGTACGAGGACATGGCCGTCCAATGCTACCTGCAGTTCCTCGCCATCGCGGAGGCGGTGGCGGGCAGCGACGAGTCAGGCACCCCATCCCTGTGGGACATGGAGGCGGGCTTCTTCAAGGACCTGCTGGTGGGACCGGACGGCGCGGTGCACCACATCGACGTGTATTCCTGGGTGGGCCTCATCCCCTTGTTCGCGACCGAGATCATCGACGGGCAACTGCTCGGGAACGCGCCGCGCTTCCGCGCGATGCTGCATGAGGGCAAGGGCGGGCTCTTCCGCGGTACCCATGTCTGCGCCTGTCCGGACTGGGAGAACGAGCGCGGCGAGCACCTGCTGGCCCTGGTCGATCACTCCATGCTGTCGCGTATCCTCGAGCGGGTGCTCGACGAGGCCCAGTTCCTGTCCCCCTATGGCGTGCGTGGTGTCAGCAAGATCCACGAGGCCCAAAAGGACCTGGGCTATATCCCCGGGATCGGTCAGGCGATGATCGAGTATGTCCCCGGCGAATCGACCTCGGGCCTCTTCGGGGGCAACTCCAACTGGCGGGGGCCGGTCTGGATGCCGACCAACTACTCCCTCGTCCAGGCAATCGAGAAGTTCCACCGCTTCCTCGGGCCCGACTTCACGGTCAAGGCGCCCTGCCTCGCCGACCGTCGAATCAACCTGAAGCAGGTCGCCAACCTGCTCGCGGAGCGCCTGGTGAATCTCTATAGGCGCGATGCCCAGGGGGTGATTCCGGCGCTGCGGCGCGACGGCCCCTTCCAGGACGACGAGGCCTGGCGGGATCTGTGCCTCTATTACGAGTACTTCCATGGGGAGACGGGCCAGGGACTCGGCGCCGCCCATCAGACCGGCTGGACGGGGCTGCTCGCCAACCTGGTGATGCGCCGCTACGAGAAGGACACCAAGCCCTGGAGCGGGCTGGACATCGGCGAGCGTCCGGCATGGATCGACGAAATGGCCTGAGCCGGGGATCAGGGCTGATCGGACTCTCCGGGGGCTCGGGGATCGACCCCGCGCCGATCCTCGATCTGAATCCGCAGCGGTGCGCTGGTGTCCAGATGCACGTCCCGCTGTGGAAAGGCGATGGGGATGCCGGCGGCGGCGAGCTCGCGGTTGATGGCCCGATTCAGGGCAGTGATGGTGGACATTCGCACGTCGACGGAGTCCACATAGGCGCGCAGGGTCAGGACGAGGGCGTTGTCGCCGAAGGTGTCGAAGGTGACGAAGGGCGGCGGGTCGTCTACCACGTGCTCGTGGGCCTCGGCAATGCGCTTCATGATGGCCAGGGCCTCATCGACGTCGCTCCCATAGGCCACCCCGACGACGACCACCACGCGCGTGATGGGGTCCGACAGGGACCAGTTCAGCAGACGCCCCGTGATGAACTCCTTGTTCGGGACCAGCAGCTCCTTGCGGTCGAAGTTGCGAATGGTGGTGGCGCGGATGCGGATCCGGGTGACGACGCCGTCCGTGTCCCCCACCGTGACCGTGTCGCCGACCCGGATGGGCCGCTCGAACAGGATGATCAGGCCGCTGATGAAGTTGGCCACGATCTCCTGGAGGCCGAAACCGATACCGACGCTCAGCGCCGCCGCCATCCATTGCAGCTGTGACCAGCTTGCGCCCAGGGAACCGAGCACGAGCAGAAGCCCCACGGCGGCGATGACATAGGTGGTCAGGGTCGTCGCTGCATAACGGTCCGCGGCGCCCATGTGGCTGCGCCGCAGCAGGACGATCTCCAGGAACGCCGGCAGCCGCCTCAGCAGCACCCAGGTGCCGGCCGCGTAGAGAGCCGCGAGACCCAGGTCCACGAGGGTGATCGGCCGGCGCTGCTCCTCGCCGTCGACCAGCACGGTCGCGTGCCAGAGCACCTGGTCGTCGAGCACACGCAGCGCCGGCAGCGTATCGGACCAGATCAGCAGCACCCCGACGACGGCGGCGAGGCCGATGCTGAAGCGGATCAGCCCGCTGGTGTCGTCGCTCAACGCCGACAGGTCCACCTCCGGCTCGTCGAACTGCAGCTCCGCAGTCTCGGCGTCGGACTCCGGCAATAGCTCGGCCTGAGCAGCCTTGCGCCGCTCCAGCGCGGCCTCGTAGGCGAGCCGCCGCCGTACCACCAGCAGCCAGCGCAGCGCCAGCGCGTTGAGCACCACCAGTGCCAGCAGCAGCCGCAGCGACGCGAGGAAGTTGTAGGACTCAATCCTCACCGTGTACAGGTAGCCGGAAAGCGCCAGCACGGCCAGCAGGAGGGGGTAGAGCACCAGCACCGGATACCAGAGCCAGTAGCCGCGCATGACCAGCGGATAGTCGCCCGGGCGGCGCAGCGCGGTCAGCACGCCGCGGCGCGGATGGAACACCCGGTAGAGGAACCACGTGATGGCGCTGAAGGCGATGGGGGCGGTGAGCCGCGCCAGCGTGCCGCCGCTCTGGGCGGGATACAGGTCGTCTGTCAGGTGCACGAGCAGCGCGGCCGGCACGGCGATCCACAGGAGCCGCCGGCTCTCCGCCCTCAGCAGCCCCAGATTCTGCTCCGGCCAACGGAAGTGCGCCGCGGCCAGCCCCTTGGGCACGCAGATCGCGACCAGAAGTGTCACGGTCAGCGTCATCGCCGTGACCCGCGCCAGCGTGTCCCCCAGGCCCCGCGTCATCTCCGTGCCGGCGGGGTCGTGCAACAGCGCCCAGCTCATGGCGGCAAGCACCAGCGGTAGGGGCAGCGCCAACAGCGGGGTCAGCCCGAGCACGCGCACGGTGTAGCCGAAGCTGTCCGTGGTGG
>JBAPYD010000338.1:0-1587 GCA_049284555.1 Chromatiaceae bacterium
AATTCCTCTACTGGCGCGTCACGCCGCATAAAGCAAGACACCTCACGAGTGAACAACGCAACGAAAGTAACCGCCCTAACCGCCGGATCCTTGGTCGCAGGGCGTCGTTTCAAAAGAGCCGCACCCAGCGAGATTAGGGCGCTGCTCGGAGACCTCCTCCCCTATGGAGGGTGTCGCAAAAGCCCCTCGCCCCAGAGGGGAGAGGGGTTCGGGTGAGGGGAGAAGCACGCAAGCTGTTGTTTTGCCAACGACCATCCCCCGGCCTGCGCCGCGACAGAACTGGGCCGGCTACCCTTTGCGACACTCTCGGATGCGGAGACGGTCGGTCAGCCCATACCGACCCCGGAGGCACCCCGCTGCCGGGACCCGGACGATCAGGTCTTCGTCGACCTCCTCATCGCCACCGGAGCCGACGCCCTGGCTACCGGCGACGGCGATCTCCTGGCCATTGCGGCCCAATCCGACCTGCCGATCCTCACACCGGTGCAGCTGCGCGAGACCTTGAGTGGCGAGTGATCAGGCCAATACCGCCCGGTCGCAGACGCCTCAGTGCCCGCAAGCGCGGAGGGCACACCCCAGGGTCCGCAGCCTATTTTCATCATATTTATCCCGCGCGCTTCTCCCGCTAGTATCCAGTAATCGCAGGTTCCTCTTGAGCCCAGGGGGTCGTCGCCACGTGGAGCTGAGACAACTCGATCGAATCACCTTCAATCCCGCGGTGATGGGTGGGAAACCCTGTATCCGCGGTATGCGGGTCACCGTGGGCATGATCGTAGGCATGATCGCGAGCGGACACGACACCGCCGAGATCCTGCGACTCTATCCCTATCTGGAGCCCGATGACATCCGTCAGGCGCTCAGCTACGCGGCGTGGCGTTCCGAGGAGGTGGAAACAGCGATCGGCCAGCAATGAAGCTCCTCCTGGACATGAATCTCTCACCGACCTGGGTCCAAGTCCTGGAGGCGGAGGGGTGGGAGACGGTGCACTGGCATGAGGTTGGAGAAGCCGGAGCGCCCGATGTAAAGATCATGGCCTGGGCCAAGGATCATGGATACTGTGTCCTAACGAATGATCTGGATTTCAGCGCGATCCTTGCGGCAACCCGCGCAGAAGGTCCCAGCGTCGTCCAGATCCGCGCCCAGGATTTAGCGCCCGCGACACTGGGTCCGACCCTGGTCAGCGTGCTTCGTCAGTTTCCTGGGCAGCTCTCCGCCGGGGCCATCCTGACGCTCGATGCCCGAGGGTCAAGGGTCCGCACATTGCCGCTGAGGTGAGCCTGCTCGGACGTCGATCTGCCCCGCCCCCGATTTCCGCTGCATTCGCGCCCTTCTCGTGATCTATCCCGGCTTTCCCGCAGCGTCTTCCCGCGCCCAGCGGTGGTGACTGCTGCCCTCGGGCGCTATGCTTCGAGGCGGAGGAGAACGGCGGCGACGGTCCATAGCCGCGGAGGTAACAGATTGCGATCCACCTATGTTGACCACATGCACGGCGCCTACCGGGTGGCGGGGACCCGAGTCTCGCTGGATTCGGTGGTCTACGCCTACCTGAACGGTCAGACGGCGGAAGCCATTGCACAGGCTTTCCCC
>JBAPYD010000339.1:0-4238 GCA_049284555.1 Chromatiaceae bacterium
GCCTGGTCCGGCGAGGCGGATTGCCTCAACTGCTCGGTGCGCGCGTCCGCCCTGTTCGCGGGACTCGCCGAACGGGACTTCAGGCAGATACACGACCCCATCGACCAGTTCGTCCTCAAGCCAGGTACCCCGCTCTACCGGGCCGGTGATCAGGGCGAATTCATGTTCACCGTCCGAACCGGGACCCTGAAGCTGGTCCAGTATCTCCCGGATGGGAGCCAACGCATCGTGCGCATCGCCCGGGCGACGGATGTCGTGGGGCTCGAGGCCCTCGTCGCCGCGGCCTACCAGCACGAGGCAATCGCCCTGCAGACCACGGAGGTCTGCCGCTTTCCGACCCGGGTGGTCCGGGATCTGCAAAGAGACAACCTGGTCCTCCACGAGGAGCTGATGGCCCGCTGGCAGCGCGCCCTGAGCGAGGCGGATGCCTGGCTCACGGAGCTCTCCACCGGCTCGGCCCGCCAGCGGGTGGCACGACTCCTCCTGCGCCTGGTGCGCGACCGCGAGAGCTGCGAGTGCCAGCTGTTCGGCCGCGAGGATATGGGGGCCATGCTGGGCATCACCACCGAGACCACCAGTCGCACCATCGCGGAGTTCAAGCGCCAGAGCCTGCTGGTGGAGACGACCGCGAACGTCTTCCTGCTCGATATCCCCAATCTGCGGCGGATCGCCGACGAGTGAGCCGGCCGTCGCGAAGATCGTGCGGCGGATAACCCGCGTGGACTGACCGGATACCCGCTCGACCCCGCCTTCCGTGCCGGGACGCCCGGGGAGTCGATTGCGCTTTGTTAATGCGGCTCGCGCACGCCGTCCCTAGTCTCTTATTGCTTGCGCTCCCGCTCATGCGGCGAGCGCGGGATCCAACTCAGCCTTGGGACTAGACGAACATGATGAACATCGACGTCAAATCGCGGCTGCAGTTCTTGCCGGTGACCTTCTTTGCCGTGGTCATGGGGCTTTCGGGCCTCGCGATCGCTTGGCACCATGCGGAGGTCGTCTTCCAGGTCGCGATTCCTATCTCCAACGGCCCCCTGTTCCTCGCCGTGGTGACCTTTCTCGCGCTCCTGGTGCTCTACGGTTTGAAGTTGCTGCGTTTTCGCGACGCGGTGCGGGCGGAGCTCGGGCACCCGATCCAGCTCAACTTCTTCCCGGCCGTCTCCATCAGCTTCATCCTGCTCGGGATCGCCTTTCTATCGAGGGAGCCCGGGCTGGCGAGGGTTCTCTGGGGCCTCGGGGCCAGTCTCCACCTGCTGCTCACCCTCTACGTCATGAGCGTTTGGATCCATCACGAGCACTTCGAGATCCAGCACATCAACCCCGCCTGGTTCATCCCGGTCGTCGGAAACGTCCTGGTGCCCATCGCCGGCGTGCCCCTCGGGTATCCCGAGATTTCCTGGTTCTTCTTCAGCGTGGGGATGGTGTTCTGGCTGCTCCTCTTCGCCATCATCCTTTACCGCGTGCTCTTCCATCAGCCCCTGGCCGAGCGCTTGATGCCAACCTTCTTCATCCTGATCGCGCCCCCGGCGGTCGGTTTCCTGGCCTATTCGCAGCTGACCGGCGCACTGGATCCCTTCGCCCGCGTGCTCTACTACATCGGTCTCTTCCTGACCCTGTTGCTGCTGACCCAGGCGAGCCGCTTCTTCAACATCAAGTACTACCTCTCCTGGTGGGCCTACAGCTTCCCGCTGGCCGCGATCTCGATCGCTACCCTGGTGATGTACCAGAAGACGGGCTTGGCGGCCTTCGCGGCCATCGGCTGGGCCCTCCTTTCCCTCGTGTCTCTGGTGGTGGTGTATCTGCTGTATCGGACCGCCCAGGCCGTGTTCGCCAGCTCGATCTGTGTCCCAAGCCATTGACCAAGGCCGCGGGACCCGACGGAGGCGCTGATTGAGCGCAAGCCGGGCAGTGAGTCGGCCCGTGTTTCGCGAGGTGCGAGTCTCGAGCGCCCTTGCTGCCCAGCGCTGTTGGCGTTCGAGGGTACCGGGGAATCCCCGGCCGGGACGGAAGGTGCATCGGGTCAGCGTCCTTCCGATTGGGCCGGGGGGGGCCGTCGCATGCCCGGCGCCGGGAGAAGGGCGGTGAAGCAATCCTTGCTGCTGGAGAAGTACCCGATCTTCAGCCTCGAGCTGGGTCGAGAGGAGACGAGCCTCCAATCGGTTGACGAGATCTGCGTCTATTTCCGTCGTCGCATCGAGGGCCATCGCTGCGCGGTCTTCATCGCCGAGTTCGACCATTACGCCCACACCCGCTCCTTGCCCGAGGGCCAGATCGGCGCCGGCATCCGCGCCGCGAAGAACCTGATCTTCAGCTTTGGCATCACCCTGCCGGATCCCCATGTACTCGCCGTGCGCCCCAACTCCATCGGGGTGGCCGAGACCGAACGGAGCTTCGTCGTGACCTTCATGGAGGCCCCGATGCCGGTCGCCAATGCGGTCATCGAGGACTGGGCCAAGGGCTTGCGTGATCGCGAGCCGGAGCCCGAGGCGTGAGCGCAAGCGTCCACCAACCCTGAGATCGAGTCATGCGGATCGCCATCACAAGCCAGAACTTCAAGACCATCACCGGACATGCGGGCAAGACCCGCCGCTTCATCGTCTTCGAGACCGACGGGACCTCGGCACCCGTGGAGGTCCAGCGCCTGGATCTCCCCAGCGGGATGTCCCTGCACGATTATCACGGCGACGACCATCCCCTGTTCACCCTGGGGCTGGATGCCCTGGTGACCCAGGGGGCCGGCGATGGCTTCCGGGCGCGCATGGCCCGCCAAGGCATCGACGTGCATGCCACCAGCGAGCCGGACCCCATGGTTGCGGTGCGTGCCGTGGCGATGGGCCAACCCCTGCCCCCCGCGGAGCCGCATCAACACTAGCTCCCCGGGTCGGGCCGCAGGCACTGCGGGTCCTCGTCGCTCTGCCATCGGGCCAGGGCCTGCCCCAGGGTCGCGGGAAGCCGCGGGCTCTGGCCCGGTCCCTTCAGCACGTGGACGGTGCCTGCCCGGGCGAGCAGGAGTCCCCGGGCATCGAGGAAGCGGTAGTCCAGGCTGAACGATCGCTGCCGGATGTCGCCCACGGTGACTTCCACCCGGACCTGGTCCCCCAGATGCATGGGCGCCTTGTAGTCCGCCTCGGCACGGACGATGGGCAGTGCCGTTCCTTGGCGGATCAGGTCCTTGAGGGGGAATCCCGCGGCGGTCATCAGGGACTCGTACGCCTCATGGGCATGCCGGAAGAGGTGGGCGAAGAACAGCACGCCGGCGGCGTCCGTATCGTTGAGCCGCACCTCGAACGGGTACTCGAATGGGCCGGTGCGCATTGGGCTATTCCGACGCGAATTGCTCGAAGCCGGATCCCGGGCAGTCCGGCAGGTGGAGACGACCCATCCTCGGCATGGGGGGCGGCCCCAGGTCCTGGGCCAGCCAGGTCCCGGTGGCGAGCCCGTGGGCGAGCGGGCTTCCAACGGCCGCGGCCACCTGGGTCGTCGCCCAGAGACCGGCGGCGCTCTCGACGATCCCCGTGAGCACGATCTCGACGCCCAGACCTCCAAGCCGCTCGGCCACCCGGAGGCTGGCGGCGACGCCCCCCAGCGCCGCGGGCTTGATCACGGCTCGCCGGACGGGAAAGGGTCTCGAGGCCTCCCGCCCGGTCCAATGGACCAGCGACTCGTCCAGCGCCAGGGGGAAGGGCGCGAGGGCCTGGAGCCGGGCGAGCCCCTCCGAGTCCGGTCGCCTCAGGGGCTCCTCGATCGACTCGACGGGCAGGTCCGTGCAGGCGGTGATGACCCGTTGCGCCGTCTCCAGGTCCCAGGCCCCGTTGGCATCGAGGCGCAGCCGCGCCCCCGGGGGCAGGCGCGAGGCCAGGTCGAGCAGATGGGCGATCTCCGCGTCGGGATCCGCGCAGCCGACCTTGACCTTCAGGACCCGATAACCGGAATCCAAGGCACGGGTCATGGCCTCACCGGTTACCTGGATGGCTGGGCCGAGGGCCCCGTTCACCTCGATCCAGTCACTCGCCGTCCCGCCGCGGGGCCGAAGGATCCACCGACGCAGGGGTACACCGGCGAGGCGGCTCTGGAGATCGAGCAGGGCGCATTCCACCGCATGGCTGGCCGCGGGCGCCATCGCGCTGCCAGGCGCGCGCCGACGCAGGGCCGATTCGATGGGGAGTCCAGGGAGGCGCTCACACGCCTCTTGGAGGGCGCGGTGTGCAGCGCCCATGGACTCGGTCCCGGCCTCCGCGAGA